>NZ_JALKFW010000214.1:0-65506 GCF_023243055.1 Frankia sp. AgPm24
CAGGACACCGTCACGGGTCCTGGCCAAAAGTTCGGGGGCACTGGTGGTTTCGTGAGAAGCCATCCATCAATTATGTCGGTCGCTTGGCGTGGTCAGCGCTTAGCCTCGGGCTTTCGCCGGGCTGATCGTCTGTTGGGTGGGGATAAACGGGAAAGTGCTCCTGAGCAGGGAGGATCGGGCTTGCTGAGGACCTGATCCATCCGTACCAAGGAGCACCTTCGCGGTGAAGCCTACCGGTGTGTACCCGTCTGTTCCCGTCGATGCCGCTGGGTGTGGTGTCGTGTCGTCGGCGGGTGGGCTGCTGCTGACCGAGACGGTCCGGGTGTCCGGGCTGGGAGCCGCGTTGTCCGAGGCGTTGGCGCCGTGGCGGGCACCGACGGCGATCCATGACCCGGCGAAGGTCCTCACCGATCTCGCGGTCAGTCTCGCGCTCGGCGGGGACTGCCTGGCCGACATCGATCTGCTGCGTGCTGAGCCCGGCCTGTTCGGCGCGGTGGCGTCGGATCCCACGGTGTCCCGGACCGTGGACCGGCTCGCGGTCGATGTCGACCGGGTCTTGGCCGCGTGTCCCGTGCGGTGGCGACCGCACGGGAACAGGTGTGGACCCTTGCGGACACACACGCCCCGGACCGGACGGTGAGCGCCGACGATCCGCTGGTCGTGGACCTGGACGCGACCCTGGTCACCGCCCACTCGGAGAAGGAACAGGCGAAGCCGACGTTCAAGAAGGGGTTCGGGTTCTATCCGTTGTGGGCGTTCATCGACCACGGTCCCGCCGGGACCGGGGAACCCGCGGGCGTGCTGCTGCGCCGCGGGAACGCCGGATCGAACACGGCGGCCGACCACATCACCGTGACCACCGGTGCTCTCGCGCAGCTCCCCCGGCGGCTGCGCCGGAGCCGGAAGGTCCTGATCCGTACCGACGGCGGTGGCGGCACGCACGAGTTCGTCGCCTGGCTGCACCAGCGTCGGGTCGCCTACTCGGTCGGGTTCACCCTCACCGACGACCACGCCGCACAGATCTCCGCGCTGCCGGAGCAGGCGTGGACCCCGGCCTACGACGCCGACGGGATCCCTCGCCCCGGGGCGTGGGTCGCGGAACTGACCGGGCTGCTCGACCTGTCCGGCTGGCCACCGGGTATGCGGGTCATCCTCCGTAAAGAACGCCCACACCCCGGCGCCCAGCTCCGTATCACCGACGTCGACGGGAACCGGATCACCGCGTTCGCGACGAACAGCCCCCGCGGCCAACTCGCCGCCCTCGAACTACGCCACCGCCGCCGCGCCCGCTGCGAGGACCGCATCCGCGGCGCGAAGGACACCGGCCTGGCCAACCTGCCCCTGCACGACTTCGCACAGAACCAGATCTGGTGCGCGGTCGTCACGCTCACCCTGACCGCCTGGGCCCAGATGCTCGCGCTACCCGGCGAGCAGGCCCGCCGCTGGGAACCGAAGCGGCTACGCCACCGGCTGTTCCGCCTCCCCGGCCGGATCGCCCGCCACGCCCGCCGCGTCGTGGTGCACCTGCCCGCACATCCCCCCTGCACCGCACTGGCCGTCACAGCGATCACCCGGCTACGCGCACTGCCAGCACCCGCATAGCCAGGCCACCGGCTGTCCCTTACCCCCGACCCGAAACACCGCCCCGGACGTGGACCGGGTGCCGACCCCACGCGACAGCAGGGCAGCCAGCCATGACCCGAACCAGAGCCACCCCACAACTCAACATCAACAAGGCTGGGGAGGCACTACGCGATCAGCGGACCCCACCCCATGAAAGATCGAGGCCTAGTACTCCAGCCCGACTTCTGTGATCGTTTAGATCTGGTGGGTCATGGTTGGGCGGCGGGGTTGAGGAGGGACCCTGGCCGGAGAACGTAAGAGGCCACCGGTGATCCTCGCGGTTTGTGACGACACGTGAAGATCAGCCGGTGGCCGTGTGTCCCAGCGTAGACCTCGACGGGTGGCTTGAAGCGTTCGAGGGGCTCGCGGGCCGACTCGACCGCCGGTTCGCCCGGCCGGAGTCCCGTCGGCGGATGCGCCGGTTCCTGCGCGGTCTGATGGCCGGGCTGCCGCGGGTGAACTGCTGGACGTTGGCCGAGTACGCCGGGGAGGCCTCCCCGGGCGGGATGCAGCACTTCCTGGCCGCCGCGGTGTGGGACGACGACGGCCTGCGCGCCGATCTGCGTGACTACGTCGTCGAGCGATTCGGCGACCCCGAGGCGGTGTTCGTCTTCGACGAGACCGGCGACGTGAAGAAGGGATCGAGGACCGTCGGTGTCCAGCGCCAGTACACCGGCACCGCGGGCCGTGTCGAGAACGCGCAGGTCGCGGTCTACCTGACCTACGCCACCCCGGCCGGGCACGCGTTCCTCGACAACGCCCTGTACATGCCGAAGTCGTGGATGGCGGACCCGGAACGCCGCCGGGCTGCGGGTGTCCCCGACGACCTGGAGTTCGCGACCAAACCCGCACTCGCCCGCCGCTTGGTCGAGACCGCGCTCGACACCGGCGTCCCCGGCCGCTGGGCCACCGGCGACGAGGTCTACGGCAACGACCCCGCGCTGCGCGCCGCACTGGCCCGCCGCGGCCTGGGCTACGTCCTCGCCGTCGCGAGGACCCACCAGATCGACACGAAAGCCGGGAGGAGGAAAGCGATCGACCTCGCCGTCACCCTGCCCGCCACCGCCTGGAACCGGATCTCCGCCGGCAGTGGCGCCAAGGGCCAGCGGCTCTACGACTGGGCACTGGTCGCGACCACCGACCAGGACCTGCCCGGCCAGCACCATCTCCTGATCCGCCGGAACATCACCACCGGTGAGTACGCGTTCTACCGGGCCCACAGCCCGGCCCTGGTGCCGCTGGCCGCCTACGTCCGCGTCGCCGGGATCCGCTGGAACGTGGACATCGACTACGCACAGTGCATCTGAAAATGGCGGCCCTGGGGCGAGCGGGCCGATAATCAGCGTGGACGCGTTGCTGCGGCTGGCGGCTTTGGTCGGCCGGTTGCGGTCGGTGACGGATAGGGCCGGAGATGGTGAGGTATGTCCGGCGAGCGTGGTGAGCCCCCCA
Organism: Frankia sp. AgPm24; assembly: GCF_023243055.1. Taxonomy (NCBI): domain Bacteria; kingdom Bacillati; phylum Actinomycetota; class Actinomycetes; order Frankiales; family Frankiaceae; genus Frankia; species Frankia sp. AgPm24. The sequence continues at coordinate 3,073 of NZ_JALKFW010000214.1, forward strand.
GTCGGGGGTGTGGCCGAGGATTCCCGCCGAGCGGCGGGGGATGGCGGTGCGCCTGCTGGCGGGGTGACTGGCCCGGGTCGTAATGGCCGGCCAGCCTGTTCGAACCCCGCTGCAGAACCAGGTCGAAGGTCGTGGTCGGTTCGTAGCTGTACGACGAGACCCCGGGCTGTGCGGGCGCCGACGTGGAGACGTTTCCGAAGGGTTTCAGCGGATATCGGCCGGCGATGGGCCTGCCAGTGAATGGCATCCTCGACGCGGGCGCGGTCGAGAAGCTCCTCGTCGGATACGCGCCCCCGCTGCTCACGATGGCCGGCCCGGGTCGCTTCTCGTGGGCGCGGCATCAGATGGCCCGCCAGCAGCGGGTCCGGTTGACCCGCATGACCTGCTGCTATCCCAGTTTGGTTTGGGAACGCCGACAGCGGAATCTGCTCGTCGTGGCGCGCGGTGACCTGCAGGGCTTGGAGGAGTTCCGGGCCGATGTGGGACCAGCCAATGAGCAGGCAACAACCGACCGCGTCGAACGCTGCGCGGCCGTAGTGGCCTTCGATGATCGGTTCTGCGGTATTCAACGCGAGGGTGACGAGACTACAGAAGATCAGGAGTCGTTGCGCCGGTCTGATCTGCTCCCGGCTGGCGCCGGCAAGGGCAAGCTGACGGGTCGCAACGAGTAGAGCGACAACGGAAAGATCAACGGCCGGCGCGACCAGTGGAGCGATGTAGGCGGGAACGCCCAGCCGGATTCCCAGGGCCCACACATTACCCAGCCCGAACAGGAAGCTCAACGCGACAACGCTGCCGATCAGCATGGTGACCGCGAAGAGCGAACGGCCGGGTTGTCGGGCCGGCAGGTGGGGTAGAACCTGTGTCGTTCATCGCCCGCCCCCGCCTGACCTGCGAGAATGAGGTCACCGGACAGGGTTACCGGTGGTGGGGTAATGGTTCGAGTCCCCCCTCGGACACGTTTTGTTACCGCACGGTAGGCCGAGTTGATCTTCAGCTCGGTCTTTTCTGCGTTGGTGGACGGCTGATAGGTCGGTCGAAGGTCAGCTGGCAGTACAGGGCGGCCTTCTCTGCAGGCTCGGCTTGGCCCAGTGCGCTGGCCACGTCGCCGAGCTCCTCGTGACTCAGCGTCTGTGTCTGCGTCCTGCCGGCCTCGTGGAGGTCCCGCTCCGCGCTGGTCTTCGCCGCTTGGGTCTGGGCGATCCAGCTGTCCAGCGCGGGCAGGATGAGGTCTTCGCGGGCGATGACATTCGTCGGGTGGCGAGCCCGTACCCCCGACCCCGAGGATCGGCGCACGATCCGCAACTACCGCTGACCCTCGTCCGGATCGACCTCCCGGACCCTGTCGGCCGCGCCCCGGATCATCCACCATCAGAAAAGGATCAAGCTGGTGGCATGCCGTGAAGCGGGCCAGTTTTGGCAGCTACGGCAATAGCAGGGCGGGCGGCTCGCCGGTGTCGCCGAGTTCGGGCGGGCCGCGCGGTCTGCGGGTCAGGCGAGGGACGCCGTCCAGGTGCCGAATTCGCGGGCCAGGTCGGTGATGGTGAGTGGGCCGGGTCGCGCTGGTCGATGGGTGAGCAGGGCCTGGTCGAGTGGTGTGCGCAGCATGTTCTCGAATCCGCGGGCGACGCCTTCGTCGTCCAGGGGCAGGTCGGCGGCGAGTTCGAGGAGCAGGCGGGTGCGGGCGCGCCGTCCGAGCGTGAGGTCGATGCCGTGGTCGGCGCGCAGGTGGGCGACGAGTTCGCGCAGGAGCGAATCGACGGTCCGTTCGAGATCTGCGGGGTCATGAAGCTTCGGCACCGTACAAGTGTTACAAGGTGGGGAGAAGATCGGGCCGGTTCGGGCCAGTGGTAGAAACAGAGGGGTTTCACTCTCGGGCGTCGCACAGAACGGGCGAAGTTCTTTTCTTGCTCATCGACAAAGGAGATTCTGGATGGCTGCGGTGGGCAGTGTGCTGGTCGTGGGGGCTGGTCTCGCGGGGGCGGCCGCGGGGATTCTGTGTGCCGAGGCCGGGGTGCGGGTCGACCTGGTTGAGGTCAGACCTGATGTGACCGCGCTCGGCTCTGGTATCACGCTGCAGGGAAATGCCCTCCGGGTGCTGCGTGACCTCGGTGTTCTGCCGGAATGCCTGGCGCACGGCTGGCCGTCGGACGGCCTGGTCCTGCGCGCGCCGGATGCCGCTGCCAGTGTCCTCGCCGAACTCGCCGAACATCGCTCCGGTGGCCTGGATCTGCCCGCGGCGATGGGCATGTACCGACCTGACCTCGCGCGCATCCTGATGGACCGGGCCGCCCAGGCCGGTGTCGTCTCCCGGTTCGCCACCACCGTCACCGCTTTCACGCAGGATGACACCGGTGTGGATGTGGTGTTCAGCGACGGCTCGGTGGGCCGCTACGACCTGGTGATCGGCGCGGACGGGCTTCGGTCGACGGTGCGCGGTCTGCTGGGCGTGCCGTTGGAGACACGGCCGGTCGGGATGGGAGTGTGGCGGGTCTTCGTGCCTCGTCCACGAGAGGTCGTGAACTCGGAGGCCTACTACGGCGGGCCCTGCTACATCGCCGGTTACACCCCGACCTCCGCGTCGTCCCTCTATGCTTTTCTCGCCGAGGACGCCCAGGATCGCACCACCCTCACCGGTGCGGAGAAGGTCCACATCGTGCGTCAGCTCACCGCCGACTACCACGGGCCGTGGGATGAGATCCGCGAGTCCATCACCGACCCCGAGACCATCAACTACACCTGGTTCGAGGAGCATCTTCTCGACCCGCCGTGGCATCGCGGCCGGGTCGTGCTCATCGGCGACGCCGCGCACACCTGCCCACCCACCCTCGCCCAGGGCGCCGCGATGGCCCTGGAGGACGCCGCCGTCCTCGCCGATCTGCTCACCACCGCGGACCGCGTCGACGACCAGCTGCTGGCGCGCTTCACCGACCGCCGCTACGAGCGGGTCCGAACCGTGGTGGAGGCCTCCGTCCAGCTCGCCCGCTGGCAGCTCGCCCACGAGCGGGGCGATGTCGAGGCGCTGATGGGACGGATCGCCGCCCTCACCAGCCAACCCGCCTGAGTACCGGACGTCGGATAATGGTGAAGCCGCCGTCGACGACGAGGTTCGCGCCGGTGACGAACGAGGCCCGGTCGCCGCACAGCCAGACCGCGGCTCCGATTCCGCTGACATCCACCGGATACTCGTTGTCTGCGCCAGGTGGCCGCGAACTCAGGGGATGGCCGGGCCGTAGGCGGTGAGGAACAGTTCGACCGCGGCGGTGGCGACGGCGTGGAGTTCGTCGTCGGGGACGTGGCGGGTGCCGAGTCGGGAACGGGCCTGTATCGAGCCGGTGAGCAGTGCGGCGAACTGTTCGGCCGCGCTGGCCGGGTCGGGGGTGTGCAGCCGGCCGGCCAGGGACAGACGGGCCAGCCGGTCGGCGAGGGCCTCGGTCACCGGGTCGGTGGCACGGCCCTGGATGATGTCGATGAGGTCGGGGAACTGGACGGCCTCGGCGTACAGCAGGCGCCGCAGGGCGTGGGCGCGCTCGTCGCAGTAGCAGTCGAGGAACCGGCGCGCGACGCTGCGCAGCACCGCGGGCATGTCTGCCGGGCCGGTGTCGGCCGCGACGTCGCGCAGCAGCTCGAGCGCGGCGAGGTTACGGGCCAGTGCGAGGTCGGACTCGGCGGCGATCGTCTCGCGTAGCAGCGTCTGTTTGTCGCCGAAGTGGCTGTAGATCGTGTGCTTGGCGACGCCCGCGGCCGAGGCGATCGCATCCACGGTGGCCTGTGCGTAGCCCTCGCGGGCGAACGTCGTGAACGCCGCGTCCAGGATGCGCTGGCGCCGGTCCGCCCGCACCCGTGGACGGACGGCCGCCGTCCGCGTCCCAGGTGCGTCCACGTCGGTTCCAGTTGGTGCGGTTCCAGCGACGTCAGACCCGGCCACGTCCCACACGGTACCTCCACCGACCAAAATCGTACCGAAGGATCTGCCTCATAGAACTTAATGGTTCCCCTATGCCACCATATTTGCCGCAATAATGCACTGGCCAGTGCATTATTTCAGGACATTTGGGTTGCCCGGGCGGGGATGTCCGGGTCGGATCATCGTGGTGGTGCTGCTCGGCGGGATCATGGGCATCCTCTGGACGCGACTTCCCGGGACCACCAGCTTGTTCTCAGTCGATCGCCACCGCCGGCAGGGCAGCGGGGGCGTGTTCAGGTGTAGCTGTGTGTCTCGTCCGGGTAGACGGCGTCGGTGACCTCGGTGACGTACTGCTCGACGGCGGCGTGCAGGGATTGCGCGAGGTGGGCGTAGCGCTTGACGAACCTGGGCGCGCGGCCGGTAGTCAGGCCGGCCAGGTCCTGCCAGACCATGATCTGCGCGTCGCAGGAGGGGCCGGCGCCGATGCCCACTGTCGGGATCCGCAGCGCGTCCGAGACCCGACGTCCAAGCTCTGCGGGAACGGCTTCCAGGACCACGGCGAAAGCCCCGGCCTGTTCCAGGGCCAGCGCGTCGTCCAGCAGGCTGCCGCCGGCGTCGCCCCGGCCCTGCACCCGGTGCGTCCCACCCAGCGCGTGCACGCTCTGCGGCGTCAGCCCAAGGTGACCCATGACCGGAACCCCCGCGTCGACGAGCGCACGCACCTGCGCCAGGGCAGGCCGGCCGCCTTCCAGTTTGACCGCCTGGGCGCCGCCTTCCTTGAGATGACGGACCGCGCTGGCCAGCGCCTGCTCAGGCCCACCCTGATAGCTACCGAAGGGCAGGTCGGCGACGACCAGCGCCCGGCGGGTGCCACGGACCACCGCCTGCACCATCGGGATCAGCTGGTCCATCGTCACCGCCACGGTGTCCCGGTAGCCGAGCACCAGCTCCCCGCTGGTATCACCTACGAGCAGGGCCTTCACCCCGGCCCGCTCGAAAATCCCCGCGGTCAGGGTGTCGTAGCTGGTGAGCATCGCCCACCGCTCACCACGATCAGTCGCCGCCTGCAGATCATGCACGGTCACACGGCGGTCGGCAGGCTGGTACGAGGACTGCTGCGGCATGGACATGGCTGTCCCTTCTGGTCGCCACCACAGTCGGGTTGGCGCCACACCAGATCATGCGCCCAGACCAACCCGGCCCGCACCCGAACACGCTCCCGCGGCGACACTGATGCCGGATACGGCCGACCGCCGTGGGAACCATGCCGGCGGCGTGCGTCTCGCGTAGGCGTGACATCCCGCGGGCACCGGTGGGGGCGGCCGGCTGGTTCAGGTGGGGTGGCCGCCCCCGTGGAGGGTGTTTCAGTCTGTCGTGCCCGGAGCGAAGGCCGGGATCACGTCGCGTTCGAAGAGCCGGAGGCTCGACCAGCCCAGCTCCGGCGGTATTCCGCCGCACAGGGGATGGAAGCAGACGAACGGGGCCGGCGCGGCGCGCAGCTGCTCGACGAACTGTTCGGGAGTGAGTACCGAGTAGATTCCGCCGGCACGCAGCTCATCGATCGAGGCGGCGGGGGGATACGGCGTGGCGGCGTTGTTCTGCACGGCCCAGTCGACGTAGCTGTTCGTCTCGTGCAGGAAGTAGGGGCCGACCTGTTCCCAGGTCTTGTCGGGGTCCTCGGCGAGGAAGACGACACGGTTGTCGCCACTGGTGTTGGGACCAGGGTCCGGCCGGCCGAGCTTGATCACCTCGTCCCGGTAGAACTCCCAGACCTCCGGCACCCCGGGCATGAAACCGTCCGCGATGCGGGCGGCCCGGCGTGCGGCCGGCTCACTGGTACCGCCCAGCAGCACCGTCGGCCCGCCGGGGCGGTACGGCCCGGGGGTGACCCGCACGGTCCGTCCCCGGTATTCGAACGGTTCGCCGGTGAACGCGCCCTTCAACGTGGCAACCGTCTCGGTCACCCGTTTCGGTCGTTCCTTCAGCGGGACGTCGAACATCTCGAACTCCTCGCGCACGTAACCGCCGGCGAGAAGGACGTCGACCCGGCCCCTGCTCAACTGGTCCAGCACGACCAGATCCTCGGCCAGGGAAAGCGGATCGTGGAACGGGGCGAGAAGTGCCGAGACCAGCAGCTGGACGTGGGAGGTGCGAGCCGCCATGGCCCCGAGCATCGGGACCGGGCTGGGTAGATAGCCGTCCGCCGAGGTGTGGTGTTCGGAGATGATGACGCTGAGCGCGCCCAGGCTGTCGGCCCATTCGACCATGTCCAGTCCCGCGGCATAGCGATCGGCCATGCGGGTGCCGGCAAAGTCGGGATTGCGGAAGTCGAAGCGAAGCGCGAATAAGACGCCGGGTTGCCCCATGAAAGTCTCCCGTTCCGGATATCGGTCGATCTGCCGTAACGGTAGTGCGTGCGGGGCGTGGAGGTGCGGCGAGCCGCCTCAGGTGATGGCCGGGCCGTAGGCGGTGAGGAACAGTTCGACCGCCGCTGTGGCGACGGAGCGTAGTTCGTCGTCGGGGATGTGGCGGGTGCCGAGCCGGGAACGGGACTGCATCGAGCCGGTGTGCGACGCGGCAGAGCACCGCGGGCATGTCTGCCGGGCCGGTGTCGGCCGCGACGTCGCGCAGCAGCTCGAGTGCGGCGAGGTTACGGGCCAGTGCGAGGTCGGACTCGGCGGCGATCGTCTCGCGTAGCAGCGTCTGTTTGTCGCCGAAGTGGCTGTAGATCGTGTGCTTGGCGACGCCCGCGGCCGAGGCGATCGCATCCACGGTGGCCTGCGCGTAGCCCTCGCGGGCGAGGACCCGGCCGTCTCGGTTCCGGCCACCTTGGTTCCAGCTACCTCGGACCCGGCGACGTCAGACCCAGCGACGTCAGACCCAGTCACGTCCGTCACGGTACCGTGGACGACCCAAATCGCACCAACCGATCTGCTCTGCGGAGCGCATCCGTTCCTCAGAACTTCCGATCGGACTGTTAAATTGCACTGGCGGGTGCATAATTTCGGGACGGTCGGGATTCCTGGGCGTGGCTGCCCGGGTTGGAATGTTGGAGGCGCGATGGCAGGCACGGTGGATGAGCGGGTGGGTGCTGCGGATGATCAGGCCGGCGCCGAGGTCGCCGCGGATGATCGGCTGGACCGGGGGCTACGACGGTTCATCGCGGTGGTGCTGCTCGGCGGGATCCTGGGCATCCTCGATGGTTCGGTCGTGGCGGTGGGGGTGCACACCCTGGCCGCGGACCTGGACTCGTCGGTCACCACGATCGGCTGGGTGTCCACCGCCTACCTGCTGGCGCTGACCGCCACGATCCCGATCACCGCCTGGGCGGTCGACCGGGTGGGGAGCCGACGGCTGTGGCTGGGCGGCCTGGCGCTTTTTCTGGCGGCGTCGCTGGCCAGTGGCCTGGCCTGGAACGTCGGCGCGCTGGTCGGCTTCCGCGTGCTGCAGGGCGTCGGCGCCGGGATCCTCGACCCGCTGGTGCTCACCCTGCTCGCCCGGGCGGCCGGGCCGGCGCGCGCGGGGCGGGTGATGGGCCTGATGGGAATGGTGCTCTCGGCCGGGCCGGTGCTCGGGCTGGTGGTCGGCGGTCTGGTCCTCGAGGAGGGGAGCTGGCGGTGGATGTTCCTCATCAACCTGCCGATCGGCGCCCTCGCGTTCGCCGGTGCGCTGCGGGTGCTGCCGGTCGACCCGCCGCGCGGGCAGCGGGGGGGTGACCGGCTCGACATCGTCGGGGTGGCGTTGTTCGGGCCGGGTTTCGCCTCGCTGGTGCTCGCGTTGTCGCAGGCTGGGGAGCGTTCCGCGTTCGCGGTCTGGCAGGTGCTGGTGCCCGGCGCCCTGGGTCTCGCCCTGCTGGTCGGCTACGGGCTGCACGCCGCGGGGCTGGTGCGTCGGCGGCGGGCGCCGCTGATCGACCTGCGGCTGTTCGCGAACCCGAGGTTCACCGCGGCCGTGGTCGTCATGAACCTCGTCGGGCTCGCCACCTTCGCGAACCTGTTCGCCCTGCCGCTGTACTACCAGCAGTACGGGCACGGTTCGCTGGCCGCGGGGCTGCTCGCCGCGCCGTTCGCGGTCGGCGCGATCATCGCCATGCCCCTGTCGGGACGGCTGTCCGACCGGCTGGGCGCGCGTGAACTGGCCCGCGGCGGGGCGTTGGTGGCGGCCGTCGGCGGGCTGGTGCTGACCAGGGTCGGCGCGTCCACCGGCGAGGTGTGGCCGGCGATCGCCGCCCTGGTCGTCGGCCTCGGCCTCGGTTTCGTCGGGGCACCCACAATGGGTTCGCTGTACCGCGTTCTGCCGCCGCCGCTGGTGGCGCAGGGCAGCTCCGTGCTCTACATCCTCAACCAGCTCGGTGCCGCGATCGGCATCGCCGTGGTCACCCTCATCCTCGCCGTCGTCGGCCGGGACGACCTGATCGCCGGCTTCCACGGCGTCTCCTGGTTCGCGATCGCCGCCCTCGCCGTCATCCTCGCCGCCACCCCACTCCTACCCGGCCGGCCTGTCGCCGAAGACACCACTGCCGAAGGCACAGCCGTCGGTCCGATTGGTTGACGGCATCCTTGCCGACCTCGGCGTGGTGTGGTGTCATACGCCGGCCAGGGGAGATGTTGAGGACGGATCGCCGAGCTCCTCGGCCACCGATCACGCATCACGCCGCTTCCGCCAGCGGGTCTCAACCTTTGGCTTGGGCGCTGAGATCGGCGATGGGGAGCGTCCGGGGAAGCCCGGGGGATTCTGTGTCCTGAAGGTGCGCCTGGTCGCCGTCCTCGAGGTAGAGGCCAGCATTGACACCGACGATGGAGTACTGGTTGGTGGTGTCCTCGCCCGGGCGGGTGAACGGCTGGAGAAAGAGCAGATAGGTCGACCCGGAGTTCAGGATGTGCGTGCCGGCCACACCCCGGTCGCCGGTCTGGCGTATCCGGATGGTGCCCGGCGCCGCCCCCTTGAGGGTTTCCGCCACCGTGACATCGGTGATCGTGAACGGCAGCTGGTCGACGGTGACCACGGTGGACGTCGGGGTTGCCCGTACCTGCGCGATGAGGGCGGCGTCCGACCTCAGGTCGGCTATGGTGCTGTAATCTCGAACACGGCTCGATTCCAGCGGTGCGGTGGGATTTCCCGTGACAGGAGCATCAGGCGCCCCCTCATCGGTGCTCGAGCAGGCGAAGATCCCGCCGGCGAGGATCAGCGCGAGTGCCGCCAGGCGGCCCGAATACAGAGGCATTCGTTTTCCCTTCTTCATCTGTTGTCGAGGCGGACTGTATCGTGACAGCAGCCGAGAATCACCGCCTGATGCCGCGCCCACGAGACCTGTGCGCGTCGCGGACGGTCCGGCGGTGACCGCGCTGGCCTGGACCGCGGACAGCCGGCGACTCATCTTCCCGATAAAGACCGGCGTCAGTCGCGTCATCGACCTCCAGACACCTCCGCCCTCACAATCAATCCCGGCGCGGGACGCAGCCGACCAGCTGCTCTGGTCTCCCAGGTGGAAACTGACCTTGTCAGTTGGAACACCGATGAGCGGCGGTGGCCCATCCTGGCCTGCGCGCTGGCCGCCCGCTCCCTCACCACCGACGAGACCATGCAGTATCCCAGCACCGCCCCCGTGCGTCTGCCTACCCGCTTCCCAGCGGTGACCCGTGCCCCAGCGCTGTTCTCCGAGCGCTGGTCCGCGGTGTTCTCTCCTGGACGGGCGAACCGCGCAGGACGTCGAGCCAAGCCTCAGCCTGGTGGACGTCCGCCATAACTGGGGTCCCCAGCGGTCGGAACCGGCGGCGAGGCCGCCGAACCGGGTCGCGGCGGTCGTCACCCAGCCGACTGGAGGTGACGGCGGGCGCTCCCCGAAGGGCTCCAGAGGCGGTTCCGCGGAACTGTCGTTCGTCGCTCCGGGCGACGGGCTATCGGACTGTGTCCGCCGTCGGGTCGCGGCACCAGGAGGCCCAGGTCCTGCCGCGCTGGCGGGAACCGGAGAAATCTGGTCGTGATCAATTAGGTGTGCGCGTGTCGATCTTGGTGGACTGTGGGTACGGTGTAACTACGCCCATATCGAAGCAGGTCGGTCTGTTGTCTGCTACTCCGTCGAGGAGTTCGACCGCCTCTTGGCCGACGAGATCGCGCACCCCCAGGCGAGTTGGACCCGTGGCCTGCGGGTGCCTGTAAACGTGGATGGGCTGCTCGGCTAGCGTGATCGTGTGCCCATGTACGAGCCATCTGTGGCGATCTGATCTGTTCGGACGCCGTGTCGACCTGGTCTCCGTCCGCGGGCTCCATCCGTTGCTCCGTGCGTCCGTCCTCGCGGACGCACGGCCGGTCCCTGCGGCGTGACGTCTCCTCCGAGCCTGGGTCGATCCATCTTCCGAGGCTCGGGCTGGGAAGATGCGTGGCGTGACAGACACGGGGGCGGCTGCCGGAGCTGGCGGCTGGGACTTTTACATTTCCTACAGTCATGCTGATCGGGACTGGGCGAGCTGGGTGGCCTGGCAGCTGCGGCAGGCGGGCCATCGGGTGACACTGCCGGACTGGGACTTCGTGCCAGGCACGAACTGGATGGTCATGGCGGACCAGGCCATCCAGGAATCGGAGCGGACGATCGCGTTGCTGTCCGACGCCTACCTGGCTTCGGAGCACGGGAAGCTGGAATGGCTGGCCGCGGTGACGGCCAGCCCGCCGGGCCACACAAGTCGGTTGCTGCCGATCCGGGTCGAGGACTGTGCCCAGCCGGGGATTCTCCAGCAGATAGTGTCGTTCGATCTGTTCGGTCGGTCCGAGGAGGAGGCCCGTCGCTACCTGCTGGGCCGGATCCGGCAGGCGCTCGCCGGCAGCGCCACGCCGAGGAAGCCGCCGCGGTTCCCCGGCGCGCAGGAGTCCACCCCGACCACGGAACCAGTCTTCCCCGCACTCGCCGAATCACCGGTCATGCCCCATCCCCTCGGGGAGCCGCTGAAGAGCCACAAGGGTGCCGTGCGTCCCGTGCCCGCCGTGCGCACGGTCGCGTTCTCGCCAGACGGTCGCCTCCTCGCCAGTGCCGGTGAGGACCGCAGAGTGCGGTTGTGGGATCTCACCAACCCCGCGCAGCCGCACAAGATCGGCTATTCCTTTTCCGGTGGCACCGGCACAGTGCGTGCCGCCGCGTTCTCCCCGGACGGCGAGGTTCTCGTCGCTGGAGGAAGCGACCGCATCGTACGGTGCTGGAACGTCGCAGACCCGGGCAGTCCGACGCTGCTACACGAAACCAAGAGCGGTCATTCGGGCCAGGTGCGAACGCTGGCGTTCTCGACCGACGGAAGATTTCTCGCGACTGGCAGCCGCGACAGCTCGGTGCGTCTCTGGCGGGTGACCGGGCCCGGGAACCTGCAGCCCCTCGGCCTCGCGCGACACACCGAATCGGTGAACTCGGTGGTGTTCTCGCCGGACGGTCGGCTCCTGGCGAGCGCGAGCGACGACGAGAAGGTGCGACTGTGGTCGATCGCCGACCCGGCCCATCTCCGGTCGGCCGGGCGACCGCTGACATCGAACAGAGTGATGTGGTCGGCTGTGTTCTCCCCGAACGGCGCGACGTTGGCAACCAGCGGAAGTGACCTGACCATACGGTTGTGGAACGTCGCGAATCCGGGGGAGCCGCAGCAGATCGGCCGTCCCCTCACCGGTCACACGGCGCGAGTGCGGTCCGTGGCGTTCTCACCCGACGGCCGGCTGCTCGTGAGCTGCAGTGAGGACAACAGCGTTCGACTGTGGCATGTCGCGGATCCAGCCAGTCCGTTTCCTGTCGGTGGCCCGCTGACCGGTCACTCCGGCGATGTGGTCGCGGTGGCCTTCTCACCGGACGGCCGGTGCGTGGCGTCCGCGAGCTTCGACGCGACCGTCCGGCTGTGGGCGGTGGGCTGAGCGGGCGGTCAGCCGGTGTCAGTGGCGGTGGAAGACGGGGGTGCGTCTGGCGACGAAGGCGGCGGGGCCTTCCCGGGCGTCCTGGGAGTGGTTGACGGCGGTGGCGTAGGGGTGGTCGTGGGCGTAGGCGTCCTGCTCGGACAGGGTGAGGGTCTCGCGCAGGGTGCGCAGCACGGCCTCCACCGCCAGCGGGCCGTTCGCGGCGATGGCGGCGGCCAGTTCGCGGGCCTTCGCGAGGCTCTGGCCGGCGGGGACGAGCTGGCTGAACAGGCCGGCCTCACGTGCCTCGACGGCGGTGATGGTCCGTCCGGTCAGCAGCAGGTCGGCGGCCAGGGCGACGGGCATCTGGCGGGGAAGTCGCACGGCGCCGCCGCCTTCGGGGTAGAGACCCCAGCTGACCTCGGGCAGGCCGAAGCGGGCGTTCTCGGCGGCGACCCGGATGTCCGTGCCGAGCAGCAGTTCGGCGCCGCCGGCCACGGCGCTGCCCTCCACCGCGGCGATCAGCGGCTGGCGTGGGCGGCGGTCGCGCAGCAGCGCGTCGTAGACGCGGGAGTCCTCGGTGGACGCGGCGATCCCGCCTTCGCTCTGCCGGTCGGACAGGGCCCGCAGGTCCATCCCGGAGCAGAAACTGTCGCCGGCGCCGGTGACGATGATGACCCGGATGTCCGGATTCTGGTCGGCGCGGTCCCAGGTGTCGGCGAGTAGGCGGAACGACGTGTAGGTCAGCGCGTTGCGCCGGTGCGGCCGGTTCAGCGTCACCGTGAGGACCGCGCCGTTCTGTTCCACCAGCACCTCGGACATCGCCATCTCCGTCCCGTCAGCCGTCAGCCCGTCAGCCCGTCAGCCCGTCGGCCCGGCCACGGTCCGTGGTCGGTGATCGGTGGCCCGAGGCTGTCACCTCTGGCACTTCATCCCACCGGCGGTCCGGCCGTCCAGCGAACGGCAGTACCTGGGACGAGGCGGTCTACGACGCCACCGGTACCGCCACCGCCACCGGCGCGGGGTCGGCCGGGCGGGCCGTCATGGCCTGGGTGCGCAGCGGACGCAGCAGCAGCGCGTAGGCAGGCCAGGCCAGGGCCGCAACGGCGAGGAACAGCCACTGGACGGACACCCGGCCGCCGATCAGCGCGACCAGCCCACCGGCCAGCGGCAGTGTGCTCTGGTTGAGCAGCACGATCAGGCTGATGACACGGCCCCGTTCGGCCGGGGCTATCCAGTGCAGCCGTTCGACCCGGATGAAGACGTTGAACAGGCCGGTCATGCCCAGGCACAGGCCATAGCCGAGCACGTACAGCGCAAACAGTGGCGCGACCCCGATCAGCGCCGCGCCGACCGCGCTGAGCAGGAACGACAGCACGCCGATCCGGTAGATGGACAGGTGCCGACGCAGCCGTGACAGCAGCAGCAGGGTGCCGACGGAGAAGACCCCCACCGTGATCTGCAATGTCGCGAAGACGGTGTCGTGCTGGTGGAAACGGCCGATCGTCAGGGCTGCCCCGGTCGCCATGGCAAAACCCACCATGAGGTTCGCGACCATGGTGAGTCCGACCAGCGACAGCAGGATCGGCGCCGCGGCCAGGCTGCGCACACCCACCCGCAGATCCCCCAGCACGCTGCGACGCACCACGTCAGCCGTCCGGGCGGCACCGGGGCTGTCCGCGGCAGCTGGGACGTCCGCGCTGGCTGGGCCATCCGTGCTGGCTGGGACGTCCGGGGTCAGTGGGCTCAGGCCGCGCAGGGCGGGGACGCCGCACGCGCCGACCGCGAACGCCACCCCGCTCACCCACAGCAACTGGGTGGGGGAGACCCAGAGCAGCATCAGGCCGCCCGCGGCCGGTCCGAACACCCCCGAGCCGCTGTTGATGATCTGCAGGACGCCCTGTGCCTTCGGCAGATCCTCCTTGGGGACGAGCTGCGGGATGGTGGATTCCAACGCGATGAACGTCTGGGCGTAGCAGAACGCGCACAGCGCCATGAGGGTCGCGGTCAGGCCGAAGGTGTGCCCCGGCCATCGTCCGAGCGCCAGGACGGTGAGCAGGCAGGCCACCGCCCGGACGCTGTCGCTGGCGGCGTAGACGCGGCGTCCGCCGAACCGGTCGGACAGCACCCCGGCCAGCGGCAGCGAGCTCAGCCGGGGCAGCCATTCGACCAGGAACGCGAAGCCGGCCAGCGACACGCTGCCCGTCGCGGTGTAGATGATCAGCGGCACCGCGAACTGCAGCACCTGATCGCCCAGCGTTGACAGCACGCGGGCGGCCAGGAACACCCGCAGCTGCCAGCTACCCATGCCCCCTCCCGAGGACGATCACGACATCAGCCAGGATGATCACCAATGTGCCGTCCCCCTCGCGGTCAGTGCGCATCGATGTCGATCCGTTCCTCGACGGCGGCACTGAGCCGGTCCAGGCGGTCCCGCAGGGTCGGGGCGTCGGGGGCGACCAGGACGATCTGCCCGACGAAACCGGCGTTGTCCGCGACCTCGGCGCGCACACGCTGGCCCGGCGCGGTGGTGAGGGTCGCGTCGTGCAGGGGAATGCCGAGGTCGGCCGCGACGTCGGCGACGGTCGGGGTCGACACGACGATGCCGTCGCGGGGGGCGCGCAGCATGCGGATACCGCTGGCCGCGTGCGCCCGCGGGCGGGCGGGCTGGATCTCGCCGGTGGTCGACCAGCGTAGCCATTCCCGCCACGGGTCGAAACCGGGAAAGGCGAGCCGGGCGAGATCCCAGATGTGCATGCCGCCGGGACGCAGATTGGTCTCGACCGCGGCGACGCCCCGTTCCAGCAGGAAGAGTTCGGTGTGGAAGGCGCCGTTGGTCGGGGACACCAGATCGCGCACGTGCGCGCCGGCCCGGTCGAGCAGCGCGGTCTGCACGTCGTCCAGCGGCGCCGGCACGATCTGCTGGTATTCGGCCCGGAAACGGCCTGTCGTGGTGTGCTTCTCGGTCAGCCAGCGGTGGCCACCGGCGAAATCCCAGCTGTATTCGCGGGCGCCGGTCACCAGCGTCTCCACCATCACCCCATGTTCGTGGTACGGCGCCAGGGCCGTCCACACCCGCGGGCAGGCGGCGACGGAGGGGACGATCTGGCAGCCGCGGCTGTTGCCTTCGCTGGTCGGTTTGACGAACGCGGTGCCGCCGAAGCGGCGGACGGCCGACTCGAACGCGCCCAGTGAATGGACGACCTGGCTGCGCAGCGGCGTGTAGCCGTCCGGATGCGCGGTCGGGGAGACCGCGGCCTCGGCGGCGCGGAACCGGTGCTTGTCGAGGCCGAGCACCGCCCGGGACGGTTCGGCGCCGGGCAGCCCGAACCTGGCCGCCAGCTCCGCACCGAGCACGACGCCACGGTCAGCGAACGGCAGCACGCCGATCGGCCGCAACCCGAGCTGTCCCAGCCGCGCGGCGACCCGCTTCGCGGCGGCGAAGGCGCTGGTCGTGCTGGTCGCGCTGGTCGAGCCGGGTGGGTCGGTCGCTTCGGGTGGGTCGGACGGGGTGAGCTGGCCGAGCGGGGTGGCGATCACGACGTCGGCGGCGGTGGCATCCCGCGGTCCCGGCCGCTCGGTGACCAGGACGAGCCGCGCGTGGTGTTCCCGATGGCACAGGTCGCGCAGTTTGACGACGTCGTAGACGCGGGTGTTGTTGTAACCGGTGAGGACGAAGCAGGCCGTGGTCATACCGACTCCAGAACGGCCGGCTGGGTCTGGGTCCGCTGGGTCGTCCGTGTGCAGATCTCGGTGAGGGTCGCCCGCAGGTCGGTGGCGTTGCCGCGGACGATCCCGGAAAGCGGTGTCGCCGCCGCGGCATAGCTGATCTCGCCGGCCTTCGCCGCCGGACGGGTGTTGTGGACGTGGGACACCAGCCGTCCGGTGAAACGGTGCGGATCGAAGTCGACGGTGGCGTGGTCGGTGTCATGGTGGGCGGGGAAGACGAACCAGCCGTACAGATCCGTGGACAGCCGCATCGGCGGCTCGTCGATCTCACCGAAAAGCTGCTGCGCCAGGTCCACCTGGTAGAGGTTGATACCGGTGCGTAGCTCGAAGGTCTCCGCGACACCGGCGCCGCCGACCCGGCTCGCCGTCTCCAGGAACAGAAACCGGCCGTCGCCGGCCCGGATCAGTTCGAAATGGAAACAGCCGTCCCGCTGGCCGAGTACGGGCAGGGTGCGGCGCAGCAGCGCGAGCGCCGCCGGCTCGTCGGGTGTCTGCGCGGAGCCCAGCGGGCTGCCGAAGGCGAAGTTCAGGCAGTCCCCGACGTAGACGCTGCACGTGGCCGCGCGGACGGTGCCGCCGCGCAGATAACCGTCGAGGTGCCAGATCTCGCCGGGCACGAACTCCTCGACGAACACCTCGGCCGCGGCCTCGGCGCCGAGCCGGTCGAGGCGCTCGAGGACCGCCTGGACGTCGCCGGTCTCGATGCCGGTACTGGACGCCTCCAACCGCGGCTTGATCAGATAGGTGCCGGCCGTCGCGCTGGACGTGGAGGCGGGGATGGACGTGGGCGTGGACGTGGGGATGGGCGGGGTGCGGCGGAAGCCCGCGACGCTCCAGAACGCGGGCTGGGGGATGCCGGCGGCCGCGGCGCGGGTACGCATGAGCCACTTGTCCCGTAGCGGGGCGATGTCGGCGGGTCGGTCACCGGGGATGCCGAAGCGGGCGCGCAGGTGCGCGGCGGGCAGCAGGTCGTACTCGGAACGGGCGATCAGCCGGTCGGCGTTGCCCAGCCAGTCCGCGTGCTGTGCGGACAGGGCGTCCATGTCCGTGGTCGGGGTGGCCAGGACGCGGCTGTGGGCGCCGGCGGGCAGGCCGTCGGTCGTGCCCGTGCACAGGTAGCGCACGTCATGGCGGGTGTGGTCGACGGCCAGGTCGTAGCGGATCTTGCTGAACGGGATGCGGTGCAGGATGACGATGTTCATGGCCGATAGCCGATCTCCAGATAGGACTCCGTCTCGACGACGAAGTCGGCCGGCAGGTCGGGGCCGAGCGCGGTGACGTCCCACAGCGCCTGGCCGACGAAGATCTCCCGGTCGACGTCGGGCAGGGTGTCACCGTCGTGGACGAACACCTTCTCCTCGAGGACCTCGACGCGCGCCGGCCGGCGGGTGATCCGGGCGATCCGCTGACCTGGATCGCCGAAGAAGACCCGGAAGAACGTCCTGCGCACCCCATCGGCCGCCGCCGTCTCGATGCCCGCCGCCGCCGTGTCGGGCTGGTCGAGCAGCAGGTCGATCCAGCGGCCGAGCAGGTCGACACCGCTGTGCACCAGGGTGCTGGGCACGATGTAGGCGCCGCCGATCCGCGGGTTGATCTCGACGATCTCCCAGGTCCCGTCGGGGGTGTGGCGGGCCTCGACGTGGTGGACGCCGGTGTCGACGTCCAATGCCTTCAGGGCGAGCGTGACGTGGTCGATGCCGCGCTGCACCGCCGCGGCGCCCAGCGAGGTCGGCGGGCACACGCAGGCGTTCTCGAGCACCGTCCGACCGGACTCGCGCAGGTCGACCTTCTCGTGCACGGCGTGCACGGTCGCCGAACCCCGTTGGACGCTGACCTCGAAGCTGCACTCCACGCCGTCGATGAACTCCTCGAGGAGAAACGACGGGGCGCCCTCGAAGGCACCGGCGTAGGCGACGTCGCGCGCCGCCCGCTCCCAGAGCTCGGTGAGTTCCGCGGCACCGCCGAGGCGGTCCGCGCGCACGGCGCCGAGCGAGGCGAACCCGGTGCGGGGCTTGACGAAGTAGCGGGACGGGTCGGCCAGCGTGGCGTAACGCTCGGGGTCGAACGGCCAGGCACCCACCCGCGTCAACCCGTGTTCGCGCAGCCGCTCCCGCATCGCGAGCTTGTCCCGCAGCTGGCGGACGGTGCCCACGGCCAGGTCACCGGCGCCGATCGACCGGTTCGCGTAGGCCATCAGCTCCCGGTAGGCGTCCCAGACGCTGATCGCGCCCAGCAGGTGGACGCCGTCCGCCGCCAACCGGGCGAGCGTCTCGTCGACGTCGGTTTCGCGCAGGCCGTGGCCGCCGCCGAGGTGCAGCGCACCGACGTCCGCCTGCCAGTCCGCGGCCTCGCCGGCGTCCGCGGGACGCGACGACAGGACGTAGGGGGTGATCCCCCGCTGGCGCAGCGCGGCGACCAGCGGTGCCACCATGGTCCTGAGCTGGTGTGAAAGAACGAGAAAGCCAGAGTTCCCAGCCATACCGATAATCCAATCCGGAACAGGGGGTTTCGGTCGGCGTCAGGCCGACTGCGGTTCGACGGCGCCGAAACGCTCGTACATGTCCACGAAGAACTGACGGAGCAGTTCCTGGATCTCGTCGAAGTACCGTTTGATGTCGACGATGTCCTGCTGGCTCTCCACGAAGAGACCGAGGATGTCCCACATGTCCTGAGTGTGGTCCTCGACGAGGTCGGTGTTCAGGTGTGCGGCCTGGCCGACGATCATGTCCTTGCCGAGTGACTTCGACATGGCCCTGATCTGCTTCGGGGTGATTTTCTGGGTGGTGTACTCGACCAGATAGCTGTAGCAGATCACGCCGAGAACCTTCTCGTGCTCCGCCACGAAGTACAGGTAGCCGGCGAGCAGCCGGGTGTACAGGCTCGGCTCGGTCTCGAAGATGTCCTGCGCGGACAGCCCCACCTTTTCGGCGTCCTTCATGAACAGGACGTCGTGCAGCATCTCCTCGTCCTGATAGGCCGCGTACAGCTTCGCCGCCTCGGCATTGACCTTAGTGATCTTGTGGAGGGCGTAGGACTGGGCGGTGCGCATCAGGCGAATACGCCAGGCGTGCTCGATCAGCGTCTGCCGGTAGTACCGCAGCTGGATCTCGCTGCCCTCGAGATGGCGCGCGAACGGTACGGTCGCGTTCCACTGGGCCATCTTCTCGTCCAGGAAGGCGTCGATCTCCTGCTTGGCCTGCGCGCTGTCGCGGGGCGACAGGAACGGCTTGCGGCGTAGCAGTGCGCTGTGGGTGAGGCGGTTCGTGGTCTCCATGACAGTTCTCCTGATATTGGTGGATGTACGGGTGAAGGTGCTGGTGGGGGGCTAGTTGACCTCGTCGAGGACGGCGTCGCCGTAGGCCCGGCTCTGGCAGGCCAGGCGCATGGCCGGGCTGTCCTCGCCGAGCAGTTCGAAGAGGCTGTCCTCCCGTGAGGTGCGCGGCGACAGGTTCTCGGCGCCACTCACGATGCGAACGGCGCAGATTCCGCAGCTGCCGGACCTACAGCCGAACGTGATGATGTCATCCATTTCGGTCAGGTCGACGTAATCCTCGAAGTCGACCTTCTCGTCGGCGCTGACGAACTTCAGCGTGGGCATGTGACACCTCCATGCGGGTGTGTCGGACGAAAAACGGACCGGTTCGGCGGCGAACCGCCGGCGGCCCGACGGGCTGGGTCCGACGCGGTGGGCGCAGCGGTTCTCCTAGCCGAGTATCTGGTTCGGAGCGGATTCCATGACTCCTCCCTGGGTGGCGCCGGTGGTTACCGGGTCGCCCACCTTCTCGCTGTTCACCGTGTCGCTCCAAGAAGCAGCCCTGGATATCCGGGACGAGGGCAGGTGGCGCGGCCTCGTCCGGTCGCCGTCGCTGCTTCGGTCGCCATCGGGCGAGGCTTTCGGAAACCGCTCTCCCATGTGCCGGTACGAGGGTGGCCGTCGCCATCACGGCCATCCTGTCACCGGCTGATGACGGGATTGCAAGAATGACTTTACGTGGGATCACGCGGCCGACCGGCTGACGCGACGGCACGTTTTCTGTCGAGCAGCCGACATGCGGTTCGGGCACTGTTCTCCGCCTGCCGGCGTTGCCGGGATCTGTCAACTTTTTTCTCGTCCTCGAGGTAGGTGGGCCGACCGGGGTCGAGGGGTCGCTCGACCTTGGTCGATGGTCCGAGCTGGCCCTTGCCGACCAAGGTCGGTGGACCGGGGTTCGTCCGGTCGCCTAGCATCCGGGCGGCAGGACAGTAGGCGTCTGGGCAGGGCGGCAGACGTCAGGTAGGGCACTGGGCGTCAGAGGGCACTGGGCGTCAGGGGTAGGGCAGTGGGCGTCAGCACCGACTGGGAGGCTGCGAAGCATGGCCAGGACCGAGTGGACATGAGAGACGCCGGGCCGTTAACCACTGGTCCGTTGGCCGGCTGGCGGGTGCTCGATGTCGGCGAGAGCGTGGCGGTGAGCTTCTGCACCCGGCTCCTGGCCGATCTCGGTGCCGAGGTGGTGATGGTCGAGCCGCCGTCCGGGCATGTGCTGCGCGCCGCCGAGCCGCGCACCGCCGCGGGTGTCAGCGCCCGGTTCGTCTACCTCAGCGCCGGTAAGCGTAGCGTCATCCGGCCCGTGGGCGAGGGGATTCTCGAGTTGGCCGCCGCGGCCGATCTGCTCGTCACCGACCTCGCGCCGGCCCGGCTCGACCCGCTGGCCACGCGGATTCCCGACACCGCGGTGGTGTCGGTGCGTCCTTTCGGGGCAACCGGACCGTCCAGCGGCCACCAAGCCCATCATCTGACGTTGTTCCACGCGTCGGGAGAGGGCTCGACCCTGCCGAGCGGGCTGGGCTGGCAGCGGTTCCCCGACCGCGCGCCGATCCAGCTCGGCAGTGAACTCGGCTACTTCGACGCGGGTTGGAACGCCGCCATCGCCGCCCTCGCGGCCTGCTGGGACGCCTCCCGACGGCCCGCCGCGAGGACGGCGGCCGGCGGGCGGGAGCGGGTCAGCGCCCAGCGGGTGGACGTGTCGGTGCAGGAGTCGCTGCTCACGCTCAACCGCACCCGGCTGAACCGCTTCCTCAACGACGGAATCCTGGTCGGACGGGAGCGTTCCCGCTACCCGGTCGGCGGGATGCAACGCTGCCAGGACGGCTGGATCCAGGCCGTCGGCCTGCGCGACGAGCACTGGGATCGGCTGCTGGCCACACCGCAGGGCGCCGAGTTCCGGGCCGCCGGCTTCGACACCGCGCAGGCCCGCGCCGCCGACGTCGCCGGCCTGCAGAAGGCGCTGACCGCCTGGTGCGAGGCGCGGCCCAAACACGAGGCCGCCCGCCTCCTCGCGGCGGTCGGCGCCCCCGCCGGCATCTTCGCCGAGCCGACCGACCTGCTCGAGGACGAGCAGCTCGCCCACCGCGACTTCTTCCGCGACGTCGGCGTCGACGACGGCGACGGCGGTCACCTGCGCATCCCCGGCGCGCCCTACCGGTTCTCGGCGTCGGCGCTGCCCGTGCGCCCGGCCCCCCGGCTCGGCTCGTCCACCGGCTTCGAGTCCCGCGAGTCCCGCGAGTCCCGCGAGTCCCGTGGGTCGCACCTGCCAGCCCAGTCGAACCGGCCCGGGGATGGGCGGCTGTTGGACGGGGTCCGGGTGCTCGACTTCACCTGGGCGGCGGCCGGTCCCTACGCGACGCTGCTGCTGGGCTTTCTCGGAGCCGAGATCATCAAGGTCGAGTCGACGCGGCGGCCGGACCTCGCCCGCTACGGCTTCCTCGCCCGTTACGACACCCTCGAGGCGTCACCGATCTTCAACGAGCTCAACCTGAACAAGCGGTCCCTGCGCCTGGACCTGACCCAGCCGGACGCCCTGGCGCTGGCCCGCCGGCTCGCCGGCGAGGTCGACGTGGTCGTCGACAACTTCCGCCCGGGTGTCATGGCCCGCCTTGGTCTGGGCGCCGAGGTCCTGCTGGACCTCAACCCGCGCCTGGT
Source organism: Frankia sp. AgPm24 (assembly GCF_023243055.1). Lineage (NCBI taxonomy): Bacteria > Bacillati > Actinomycetota > Actinomycetes > Frankiales > Frankiaceae > Frankia > Frankia sp. AgPm24. Next base: position 24,534 of record NZ_JALKFW010000214.1, read on the forward strand.
CGTCGCCTCCTCCTCGGCCAACGGCTCGACCGGTCCACTTGCCACCGGAGCGGGCCTGGCCAGCATCTTCTCCGCGACGGGTGGGCTGTCCGTGCAGAGCGGCCACCCGGACGGCCCGCCCACCGACGTCGGGGACCCGGTCGACTACCGCAGCGGCGCGGCGCTCGCCGTGGGTATCCTCGCGGCCCTGCTCGACCGCGACCGGACCGGCCGCGGCCAGCATCTCGACCTGTCCTCACGCGAAGTGGTGATCGCCAGCGCCCCCGACGCGGTGCTCGCCCACGTCGCGGGCGTCCCCTGGCGGCAGCGCCGCGGCAACGGCCATCACACGATGACCCCGCACGGCGTCCACCCCTGCCGTCCCACCGCCGGCGAGGACGGCTGGCTCGCGCTCGCGGTCGGCGACGAGGCCCAGTGGTCGGCGTTGTGCGCGGTGCTCGGCCGCGACGACTGGCCCACCGCCCTGCCCACCCCCGCGGCCCGCCGCGCCGCCGCCGACGAGATCGACGAGGCCATCCGGGCCTGGACGCACCCGCGGACGGCCGCCGAGGCAGCGGCGTCCCTGCAGGCCGCCGGCGTCCCCGCCGAACCGGTCATGACCTTCGCCGATCTTGCCACCGACCCGCATCTGGCCGCCCGCGAGGCGTTCGTCGAGGTCGACCATCCGGTGCTCGGACGCCAGCGGGTGCTGCGGCCACCGTGGCACTTCTCCGCCGGTGGACGTGGCGGCACCGGCGGCGGCGAGGTCCGCCCCGGTCCCGTCCTCGGCGCCGACACCGAGACGATCCTCGTCCGCTACACCGACCGAGAGGTGGCCCAGTGACGGGCACGCGGCCCCAGCAGGTGAAGGTCGGTTTCGTCGTCGGCGGTGACCTGGCACGAGCCGCCCGGTTCGACGCACTGCCCATCGACTCGTTGTGGACGGGCGGGCACGTCGCCTCCCGTAATCCCTCGACCGAGGCGATGATGACCCTGGCGCGGCTGTCCGCGGTGACCGAACGGGTCCGGCTGGGCACGTCCATCCTGCTGCTGCCGTTGTATCCACCGGCGATCATCGCGAAGCAGGTCGCCGACCTCGACCGGGCCAGCGGCGGCCGGCTGACCCTCGGCGTCGGCATCGGCGGGGAGTACCCGCAGGAGTTCCGCGCGTGCCAGGTCCCCCTGAACGAACGCGGCCGCCGCCTGGACGAGGCGATCCCCCTGCTGCGCGGGCTCTGGACGGCGCAGGAGATCACCCACGAGGGCCCGTTCTACTCCATGGCGGACGTCCGGATTCACCCCGCGCCCGCCCAGGCCGGCGGCCCACCCATCGTCATCGCCGGCCGCAGGGAACGGGCGATGCGCCGCGCAGCCCTTGTCGGCGACGGCTGGATGCCCTACCTGTACTCGCCGCGGCGCTATGCGGCCTCGGTCCAGACGATCAGCGCCCTGGCCGCCGAAGCCGGCCGTGACCTGACCGGATTCGAATACCACGCGTTCGTCTTCGTCAACGTCGACAAGGACGGCGACCGGGCCCGCGAGGAGGCCGCCCGCACCATCGGCGGCAACTACGACCAGGACTTCCGCGCGATGATCGACAACGTCGCGGCCGTGGGCACCCCCGAGGAGGTCACCCGCAAACTGGCGGATTTCGTCGCCGCCGGTGTCCAGCACTTCGTCTTCATGCCGGCACCCGGCACCGGCGATCCCGACGATGTCGTCCACCGCCTGCTCGACGACGTCCTGCCCGCCGTCCACGCCGAGACCGCTTCGGCGGCCGGACCCACGTAGGCCCGAGTCACGGTGATGGCCCGTCACCGTGACGGGCCTGGTCGGTAGGTGATCTGGCGGATCAGGGTCTCGAACGGCCCGCGGCGGCCGGTCCGGCGCATCCAGGCGGCCGTCAGCACGGTACCCAGCCAGGTCAGCGCCGCGAGAACCGCGGTCGTGGCGACGGTCAGGGTGCCCGAGAGGTCGAGCAGGAACGGTGTGAACACGAGTGCCCAGACCAGCGACTGGGACAGATAGCAGGTCATCGACCGCTGCCCGGCGGCCGCGATCGCCGCCACCGATCGAGGCCGTGGCCGCGGTGAACCCTGGACGCGGGCCGCGATCAGACACAGCGCGGCGGCATAGCCGAGCCCACCGAGCAGTCCCGTCGCGTCGTGCAACGGGCCGATCATCCGCAGCACCTCGGGTGCGGGTGTCGCGACGACCCCGGCGAGCATGAGCGCGACCGGCTGCGCGCCGAGCACCGCCGCGCCGATGCCGACCACCGCCGTGGCGCGCAGCAGCGCCCGGTGCGACTCCGGCTGTTCGAGAACGCGACGGCGGCCCGCCCACAACCCGAGCGAGAAGGGCCCGACGAACCCCAACGGCCCGCCGAACGCGACCACGCCCGACACCGGCGGTCGTTCGGTCAGCATCGTGATGACGTTCGGTGGCAGCATCGAGGCGTCCGGCGGATCGGTGCTGATGGTCGCCGAACCGCCGCTGGGTGACGCGCCGAGGACGAAGAACACCAGCGCGATCGTCAGCAGCCAGCGATCCCGCCAGCCGACGATCCACGCGCCGACGAACAGCAGCATCCCGTAGGCGCTCAGAATGTCCCCGACATACAGCAGCACCGCATGCGCGAACCCGACACAGACCAGTACCAGGGCGCGCCGCCACAACAACCGGCGGACGGCCCGCGGCCCGCGTTCCCGCTGGCGTCGCACGATCTGGGCGACCCCGTAGCCGAACAGCAGCCCGAACATCGGGAACGCCCGTCCGTCGACGAAGGTGGCGATCAGCCAGATGACGGCCGCGTCGAGGCCCGACCCGTCCCGGGGATAGCCGCCGAGCACCGACGAGCCGCGCAGAAAGTAGTGCGAGTTCGCCAGGGCGATGAACAACAGCATGAACCCGCGGGCGAGGTCCGGGCCCAACGCCCGGGCCTCGAGCGCCAGGGGCTGTGCAGGAGTCGATGTCACCGATCCAGTCAAGGACACCCGTCGTGGTGAGCACATCCGGCGCGGGATGCAACTGTCACCTCCCCCTGAAGGCGGAATCCACGGTCCGGCGGTCGACGTGGGTATCACCGCGTTCACCGCGGCCCGGGTGCCGCCTGTGCGCTGACGGTCGTGCGGATGCGTTCGGTGATGCGGGTGGCCGCGCCCGGCCGCGCACGACGCTCTCCCGTGGAATCAGGTGTGGACGCCGTCGACGAGGACGTCGACCTTCTCGTCGTAGAAGCAGACCAGGCCGGCGATGCGAATACTCTCGAACAGCGGCGTGGGGTAGTACCAGACGACATCCTCGTGGACCTCGCCGTTCACCCGCACGGAATGGTAGCTCGCGGTTCCCTTGTACGGGCAGTGGGTGGCGGAATCCGACGATGTGAGCAGCTCGGTACGCACATCCGTCAGCGGCAGGTAATAGCGGGGCCGCAGACCGGATTCGAACAACACCACCGGACGGACCGAATCGGCGACCGTCACACCGTCGATCTCCACCCGGACATGCCGGGAGCTCGCGAGAACGTCGATGCGGTGATACGGGTTGCGGGCGTGCCCGTAGACGATCTCGTCCTCCTCCAGCCAGGTGTCCAGCGCGTTCCAGTCGAACCGGACGAGCCCACGCAGCGCCGGGATGGGGGAGTCGGGGTGGGTGACGGCGGCGTCGGGGGCGGTGTGGTCGCCGATGACGACGTCGTGGCGAACCGCCGCACCCCGGCTCGGCGAGCGGTTGACCGTCCCGTTGGGCACCAGCGTCGCGCGGACGTCCTCGGCGGGCAGGTAGTAGACGGGGTAGTGCGGGCCCTCCCAGACCAGCACCGGGCGGACCGTGTCCACCACGACCTGGCCGCCGAGCAGGGCCCGTACCCGCTTGCCCGCCCGCTCGGCGTGGACCCGCTCACCGCCGACGGCACTGGCCGGTTTCGAGGCCCCGGCGGCCGGCAGGGCCGCCAACGCCGCGGCGGCTGCCTGAGTGTCGGCTGCCTGAGTGTCGGTGGCTGCCCGCGTGTCGGTGGGTGTGGGTGTGGTGCCCGGGGGAGTGCTCGTCATGGCTCTGGTTCCCTCCACCGCGTCCGTGTCCGCGCACCTGCGCGGACGTCCGTCACAGCATTCGATCGTGCGTGGCCTGCCGGCGTCCACCAGAACAACGACCCGGCCGCGGGCCTTCCCGACCCACCGGGCACGGCAGGCCACGGGCGCCGATGCCCCACCACCTCGACCGGCCGGGCGGTCACCGTCACGCGGACCTGAACACCGGCTCGGATGTATCACCGAAAAGTGCGATCCGATGCTGTGACGCCGGAATATCCCGGAACCGGGAAAAAGGCCGACCCGGCGGCGGACAACCAGTAGCATCCCCCTTCGTACGGCCGGTGTCAGCCACGTCGGAGATCCGGATTGTTTGCTGTCCGACGGGATGTTCCTTCGGGTGCCGATCGGTGGGTTTCCGCTGCCCTGAACTCGGTGGGTCCGTTTGTGTTCCCGTCGGAGCCGATATCCGTGGTCATGGATTCCCGGTCGCATGGCGGCGACCGCCCGTCCCGGCCAGTGCGCCGCCTCGTCGGCGCGAACACGCGCACAGGGGGAGCAGCGATGAACGATCTGACCCGACGGCGGCTGGGGCTGCTGGGCGGCGCGACGGCGGTCGGCACCGGACTGGCCGCGTCACCAGCCCGCGCCGCCACCGCACCCACCCCGGTAGCGTCCGCGGCCGTGATCGGGCCTGGTGACGCGCGCTATCAGGATCTGGTCCGCGGGATCAACTACCGTTTCATCGGCCAACCGGACCACGTCCGGCTCGCCACCACGGTGGCGCAGGTGCGCGGTGCCGTCGCCGACGCCGTGCGGGAGAACCGAACAATCGCGGTCCGCAGTGGCGGGCACTGCCTGGAGGGATTCGTCGGCGACCCCGCGGTCAGGGCGGTCATCGATCTCTCGCAGCTCACCGGGGTGTACGCCGACCTGCCACGCGGCGCCGTCGTGGTCGAAGCCGGGGCCACGCTGGGCACGGTCTACGAGGTGCTGTTCAAACGGTGGGGGGTGACCGTGCCCGGCGGTGTCGGCCCGCAGATCGGTGCCGGCGGGCATATCAGCGGCGGTGGCTACGGCGCGCTTTCCCGGCTGCACGGGCTGGTGGTCGACTATCTGAACGCCGTCGAGGTGGTCGTGGTGGACGTCTCGGGGCAGGCCCGCACGGTGGTGGCGACCGCCGCGGCCGACGATCCGAACCATGATCTGTGGTGGGCGCACACCGGCGGCGGAGGCGGTAATTTCGGGGTCGTAACCCGTTACTGGCTACGCGATCCGCACGCGACCGGGAACAGCCCGGCGACCTGGCTCCCCCAGCCGCCGGCGGCGTTGCTGCTGGCCCAGTACCGCTGGCCGTGGGCTCAGCTCGACGAGACGAGCTACACCCGGATCGTCGCCAACTTCACCCGCTGGCACGAGGCGAACAGCGCCCCGGGTGCCCCGGAGCGCGCCCTGTTCGCGGTGCTGTCGCTCAACAGTGTCAACACCGGAGATCTCGGCCTGACCGTGCAGGTCGACGCCACCGCGCCGAACGCCGCCGGGTTGCTGCGCGACTTCGTCGCGGCGCTGGGGGAGGGCACGAGCGTCGCACCGGTCGGCAACCAGCGGACGCTGCCGTGGTGGGACGCCTTCCGGTATTCAAGCTTCGCCGATTTCGGCCCGGGGATAGGCAACCGGGTGAAGCTCAAGTCGTCCTATCTGCGAAAGAGCTACACCCCGGCGCAGCTGGCGACCCTCTACCGGTGGCTTTCCCGGGCCGGGTATCCGGGGCGGGCCGCGACCGTCCTGCTGGCCGGCTACGGTGGCCGCATCAACAGTCTGCGGGCGGACGAACGGGCCATACCCCAACGTGATTCGGTGATCAAGGCGCAGTACTCCGTGCGGTGGATCGACCCGGCCGAGGACGAGCTGCACCTCAGCTGGGTGCGCGGCCTCTACCGGGAGCTGTTCGCCGACACCGGCGGCGTTCCCGTTCCCGGTGATCGCCACGACGGTGCCTACATCAACTATCCCGATGTCGACCTGGCCGATGCCGCCTGGAACACGTCGTCCACCGCCTGGTCGACGCTGTACTACAAGGGCAACTACCCGCGGCTACGCCAGATCAAGAAGCGCTGGGACCCGCAGGACCGCTTCCACCACGCGCTGGCGGTCCGACCCGCCGAGTAGCGGGCGCCTACGGCCGGCCACCACCACGGCCGCCGCCACCACCACGGCCGCCGCCACCACCACGGCCGCCGCCACCACCACGGCCGCCACCGTCACCACCCGCCGGCGCCTGGCCGCCACCACCCGCGGTGGTCGTCGTGTCGACGCCGACGGTGAGCGCGACGGTGTAACCGGCGGTGACGCTGCCGGTGACCGTGCCGAGCTGCCGGGCGCCGCTGTCGTCGCCGAAGACGTTGTCGCCGGCCAGACTGACCCGGGCCAGGTTCGTCACCGACGTGGCGTAACCGGACTGCTGGTAGACGACGTCGCATGCCGCTGGCCGGTGGCGGTGGCGCCGCTCGTGGCAGCAGCGGTGCTGGACGAGCTGGTGGCGGACGCGTCCGCGGAGGTGTCGCAGGCGGCGAGACCCGCGGTGGCGGCACCCACGCCGAGGAAGGCCAGTAGCCGGCGCCGGTTCATCGCGGTGCGCAGGTCGAAGGCCAGATCTGGTCGACGAGCTCCTCGTCGGGGCGGGCAACGGCCGACCCTCGTAGGTCGGGCTGCGGGCTGCGGGCGGATGGTCGGTGCGCCATGCGAGGCTCCGTCTCTCGGTGGAGATCCTCAGTAAGCCGCCCCAGCCTGTGCGTCTGCTGTGCGAGGTCTGTGGGAAGCCTGTGCCACCGGACGGGCGCCGCTGCCCGCCCGGACCCGCCGCCGGCCGAGGCCCACGGTCGGCCTGCTCGGTCGCCAACCCATGGATTCGCCAAGGTCGATATTGACGTCGACTTAGAGTGTGACTAGGGTCACCTGCATGTTGATCGAGGGGGTTGAGGGGCGCGGGCGAGGTGTGCGCCGCCCAGTTCCGCGGGTTTAGGCCTTCGGCCACCGGCGACGACCACCCAGGCAGTTCGAGAACGAGGTTAAGTTTATGGGACAGCAAAACCTTCCGCGAGAGACTGCGCTGCGCGGCACCGCGGACAGCCGGCCGTCGAAGCGTCGGCGTGGGCGGTTAGTCGGGTTAGCCGGTGCGACCGTGGGTCTGCTGGCCCTCGTCGCTGCCTGTGGGAGCGGTGGCGACGACAAGGCCGACAGCCCGACGGTGACCTCCAGCGCCAGCAGCGTGCTGGGGCCCGTCAACGCGGCCGCCGGCGCACCGGTCAAGATCGGCTTCATCTCCGACGGCAAGACCGACATCTCCGACAACTCGATCGAGATCACGGTGGCCAAGGCCACCGTCAAATATCTCAACCAGCACAAGGCCGGCATCGGCGGGCGTCCGATCGAGCTGGTCAGCTGTGAGTCCGCGGCCGACCCGAGCAAGGGCACCGACTGCGCGAACCGCCTGATCGAAGAGAAGGTCGTCGCCACCGTCATTGGCGCCTCCACGGTGATCGGCGCCGCCTGGGAGCCGCTGCACGCGGCGCACATCCCGGTGATGCTCTACAGCGGCGTCACCAAGGCGACCACCCAGGACACCGAGTCGACCTTCGCCATCCAGGACAACACCTTCGGCTTCTACACGCTCCCGATCCAGCGGGCGAAGGAAGCCGGCCTGAAGAAGGTCACCTATGTCGTGATCGACGTGCCGTCCGCGGTGGACTCGCTCAAGACGGTCGCTCCCGGGGTCTTCCAGAAGGCCGGAGTCGCCCTGAACGTCGTCGCCGTGCCGCCGGGCACCGCGGACATGACCCCGCAGATGCAGAACATCGTCAGCAAGGACCCTGGTCTCGTCTTCGTGCTGGGTAACGACTCCTTCTGCATCAGCGCCTTCAAGGGTCTGCAGGCGGTCGGCTTCACCGGTCCGATCTCCACCATCGGCGCCTGCAACACCGACGCGACCCGCAAGGCCGTGCCCGGTTCGGTCCTCAAGGGCATGACGGTCGCCGCGTCCGCACCCATCGGCGCGGACAACGCCTCGACCCGGCTCTACAACGCCGTCGCCGAGACCTACGGCAGCGGCATCGACACCACCCGCAACATCGGTATGACCTCCTTCATCGAGGTCACCGCGCTGGCCACCGGCGTGCAGGGCATCACCGGTGACATCACGGCCGCGAACATCACCTCCACGATCAAGAAGGCACCGCAGCGGCAGCTGGCCGGCGCGCTGGACATCGGCTTCCGCTGCAACGGCAAGGCCGACCCGCTGGCGCCGTCCACCTGCGTCCGCGGCGGCATCATCTCGGTCCTGGACGACAAGGGCCAGCCGCAGGCCTACAAGGTCCTCGGCGCGACCCCGATCGAGGACTGAGCCCGACCCGGTGTGGCCGCGGCGAACTGGGGTGAACAGGGGCTGACGGCACACCGGTCGACCTGCTGAGATGAGTACGGGTGGTCACCGCGGGCGCGGTGGCCACCCGTACTGTCTGTTGCGGCCCGCCTCGTTGTGGTAATCCCTGTTCGTTCTGTCTGTCCTTTCTGTCCTTTCTGGCCTGTCGAAGGAGATTCGATGAGTGTTGTCGTCGTCGCCGTGCTCAAGCCCCTGCCCGAGCGGCGGGCGCAGGTACGGGCCGCGTTCGAGGCGGCCTTCCCACTCGTCCACGAGCAGGACGCGGGCTGCGAGCTGTACGCGCTGCACGAGAGCGACGACGAGTTCGTCATCGTCGAGAAGTGGACGTCCGAGGACCTGCTTGACGAGCACGGGACCAGCCCGGCGATGAAGACCCTCGTCTCGGGGCTGGACGGGGGCCTGGCCGAGGCGCCGGTGATCCGCCGCCTGCGGGCGATCCCGCTGGGCACGGCCAGCCAGGGCCAGCTCTGACCCGTTCGGGACGGCCACCCTCCAGGGAGGCGTCGACCTCGATGTCCTGTCCCGGCGCTTACGACCCCGGCGTCGGGCGCGGCATCGCAGGGTCGGCCGGGTGGGCTGTGGCAGGCTGCTCGCCATGAAGGTCACGGGGAAGTCGGCGCTGGTCACCGGCGGTGCGTCCGGCCTGGGCCTGGCCACCGCCCAGCGGCTGCACCGCCAGGGAGCGCACGTCGTCGTCGTCGACCTGCCGACCAGCAACGGCAAGAAGATCGTGGACGAGCTGGGCTCCGGCGCCAGCTTCGTCCCGGCGGACGTGACCGACGAGGACGCGGTCGGGCGGGCGGTCGACACCGCGCTCGCCCACGGCCCGTTCGCCATGGCCGTCAACTGCGCCGGCATCGGCCCGGCGGCACGCATCGTCGGCAGGGACGGGCAGCCCAGTCCCCTGGACGGCTTCCGCAAGGTCATCGAGGTCAACCTGATCGGCACCTTCAACGTGCTGCGCCTGGCCGCCGCCGCGATGATCGCCCACACCCCGGTCGAGTCCGACGGCGAGGAACGCGGCGTGCTCGTCAACACCGCGTCCATCGCCGCCTACGAGGGTCAGATCGGCCAGGCCGCCTACGCCGCGTCGAAGGGCGGTGTGGTCGGCCTGACCCTGCCGGTCGCCCGTGAGCTGGCCCAACATCGGATCCGGGTGGTCACCATCGCCCCGGGCCTGTTCCGCACCCCGCTGCTGGAGTCGCTGCCCGAAACGGCGCTGCGTTCGCTCGGCACCCAGGTCCCGCATCCCAGCCGGCTCGGGGACCCGGCCGAGTACGCGAACCTGGTCGCCCACATCGTCGACAACGCGATGCTCAACGGCGAGGTCATCCGCCTCGACGGTGCCGTCCGGATGGCGCCCCGTTGAGCCGTCCGCCGAACCACCCGCTGAGTCGTCCGTCGTGGCGTCCGTCAAGGGCTGACATTGCCCCGGGATCGTCGGTCTCCCGGGAATCAACGCGGCGCGAAGCGGGCAGGAGGCGCCCATGACCGAGCCTCGCACCATCCTGATCACCGGCGCCACCGACGGCCTCGGCCGGGCCCTCGCGGCCCGGCTCGCCACCGAAGGCTCCACCCTCATCCTGCACGGCCGTGACCCTGCCCGACTAGCCGCGCTGGCCGACGAGCTCAACGCACTCGCCGGTCCCGCCAGTCGTCCCGGCCCCGAGGGTAGCCCTGGTCCTGAGGGTCGTCCCGGTCCTGAGGGTCGTTCCGGTGATGGCCCGCGGGTGCGGACCGTCCAGGCGGATCTGGCGGATCTGGCCCAGGTCCGCCGACTTGCCGGCGACGTGCGGGCCGCCACCGACCGACTCGACGTGCTCGTGAGCAACGCCGGCATCGGCTCCGGCGAGCCCGACGGTCGTACCCGCCGCACCAGCGCCGACGGCCACGAACTGCGCTTCGCCGTCAACTACCTGGCCGGGTTCCTGCTCACCCTGGACCTCCTGCCGCTGCTGCGCGCCACCGCCACCGCCGGCTCGTCCACCGCCGGCTCGTCCACCGCCGGCCCGGTCGGGCGTGCGCCGGCCCGGATCGTCAACGTCGCCTCCCTCGGCCAGCATCCCCTCGATTTCGACGACCTCATGCTTGAGCGCGCCTACAACGGCGGACGGGCCTACGCCCAGAGCAAGCTCGCGCAGATCATGTCCGGGTTCGAGCTCGCCGCACGGGTCGACCCCGCCGAGATCACCGTCAACAGCCTGCACCCTGCGACGTACATGCCGACCAAGATGGTGCTGCTGGAAGTCGGCCACAGCGTCGACGCCCTCGAGACCGGTGTCGAGGCCACCCACCGGCTGGTCACCAGCCCGGCGCTGGACGGTGTCACCGGCAGGTTCTTCGACCGTCAGCGCGAGACCCGCGCCAACCCGCAGGCCTACGACGGTGCCGTCCGCGCCGCCCTGTGGGAGCGCTCGCTCGCACTGGTCGACCGCGTCGGCGCCGCCGTCTGAGCCGTCCGGCTCGACAGCCAGCACCCCACCCCGCCACCGCGACGCCCCGCAACCGGCCCCACAGCAAGATCCCCCTACACGGGTCGCTGTGGGGGGCGAATCGGACGCGGATACCCCTACGGCGACCCGTGTGCACCCTGCACACCCGTGGGCCCCGGCGGCAGCGTCACAGACCGTGGCCATGGTCGAGGGCCGGCGTCGCCTCGTACGAACGAGGCAGCAGGGTCGTGGCCCGAAACCGTGCCTGGACGTCGGTGAGATAGTCGACGACCGGCAGTGCCGCGGACCCGTCCGGTCCGTCCGGGCGGTCGTGGGCGCCGTGGCGGACGAGGCCCAGCGTGCCGTCGGCGCCCAGCCGCAGCATCGTCGTCGCGCCCGTGCGTGCCCCGGTCGACGCCGTCCCGGTGATGACCGTCCCGGTGGTGACCGTCCCGGTGGTGGTCGTGTCGGTGGTGATCGTGTCGGTGGTGATCGTGTCGGCGTCGAGGATCGGGATGTCGGGGCCGAACATCGCGGCGGCGTCGGCGGCGGTGGCAGCCGGTGGCCGGCCGGTCCGGTTGGCGCTGCTGACGTACAGCAGCCGGAAGGCCGACAGCAGCGGCAGCACCGGTGCCCAGCGCGCCCCGAACAGCAGGGCGTAGCCGCCGCGGACGGCGGGGGACAGCCAGCCCGGCACGTCCACGTCCGGGCGCAGGGGCACCAGCAGTGTGACCCGCTCCTCGAGCAGCAACCAGGTGGCGAAGCCGCGTTCCGGGGCCGCCAGCGCGACCAGGTCGGCGAGCTCGCCCAGCAGCGCGTCACCGGTGACCCAGACCGCGACCTCCTGGTCGACCGGCCGTCGCTTGGCCTGGTTGACGGCCGTGGGCGTGGTGGCGGCGACCACGTAGGTCAGCGGCGGCGGATTCGGCATGATGACCGCCCGCCCGGCGACCAGCGCGGCCTGGACTTCCGGCGGCGCCGTCGCCGCGCTCACCGCGCGGCCTTCGGTGCCAGAACCGGGGCCGGTGCCAGAACCGGGGCCGGTGCCAGAACCGGGGCCGGCCACCGGAACCGGCCCCGGAAGCGTGCCGGCGTCGCGCAGGAAGCCTGCGAGGTCCTCGTCGGGAATCACGGCCTGGTCACGGCGGTACGCCTCCTGTTTCACCCAGCGCAGGGCGGCCGCGGTCTGCGCCCGGTCCGGCGCGAACCCGAGACGTTCGGCGACGGCCTGCACCACCCGGGCGCTGGCCAGCTGGGTGAGCAGGACGTGGGGTTCGACACCCAGGACGCGCCGGGGGTCGAAGGGCTGGAACGCGCCGGGGTGGACGAACGGCGTCCCGGTGGAGATGGTGCCGACGCCGCTGCCGACGATCGGTGTGGTGACCGACAACGGCAGGCCGGTGCGCGCGGAGACCATCTCGGCGATCTCCGGCAGCCGGGTCAGATCCGGCTCGGCCCACCACAGGTCGGCTCCCCGCCCGGGTGCGTCGGTGTCGCCGAGCAGGTCCGCCACGATCTCGGGACGGTAGGCGAGCAGGAACAACAGCTGCTCGGTGGCCACCATCCCACTGCGTTCGGCCAGGCCCAGCCAGGAGCAGGCCGCCACTCGCACCCCGGCCCGCAGCGCCGCGAGCGTGTTCGCCAGCCCCAGTCCGAGATCGTTGTGCAGGTGCGAGGCGAGCACCACCTGATCGCCGATACCGTGGTGCAACCGGTCGAACAGCCGGGCTGTCTGCGTGGGCAGCAGATCGCCGATGGTGTCGGCGATCACGACCACGCCGGCGCCGGCCGCGGTCACCCGCTCGGCGAGCTCCGCGAGCAGCACCGGATCGGCCCGTGGCGCGTCCGCGAGGCAGACGTCCACCGACAGCGTGCCCGCCACCCCGCCCGCCGTGCGGTCCGTGGCGTGCGCCTCGTCGACCAGCTCCGGGGCGAGGGTGGGCATCGCGCGTGCCGTCCGGTGCAGCATCACATCCGCCAGCAGGTCGGACGCCGGCACGACGATCATCACCCGGCGGCGGGCGGCCGCGTGTACCGCGGCCACGGCCTGGCGGACATCGGCGGCGGTGGCCCGGCACACCGCCGCCGGGCTCACCGCGCCGTCCACCTCGAGGGCGACCCGCCGGGTCACCTCGAACTCCTCGGCGCACACCGCCGGAAACCCGGCGGCGAAAACGACATGTCGGGCGCCGTGCACACCGAAGATCTGCCCCTGTTTCCGGGCGAGCCTTATCCGGAACCCGGCATTCATCAGGGTTTTCCCCTGGGCGCCGTCGCGGGCTGACTCCTCCCAGAGAACCAGGCGTCCGGCCTGGGCGGACGTCCGCACAATGTCCGTGGACAGATCGGTGGGCAACCGAACTCCTCTCGCCGAACGCGGTTCCGCGCGGTCTGCACAGAACTGCGGTTCACGACGAATTGTCGGGCGGTCTCGAGATGTGAGGCAAGGTCCGTCAGATCACTGATGATTTCGCGGAAATGCCCGGTGACATGTGCGTGGCACCGCTGCCTGGTCGGCGCGGTCGGGCGGCACGGTCCGACACCCCGCGTCAACCCGGCCCTGTCCGGTAGATGTCCGAAGGATGTCTGGTGCGCCGGCCCGGTCACCTGATCGCCGGATGTGACACCCGGGTTGCGATGTGTCGGATAAGGGATAGCCTGCATCGCGCCGTGTGTGCGATCATGATCTGTCGGAATTCGGGGGGCACACGGGGATGGTTCCGCCATGCGCATCGACGGCTATCTGGCCAACAACGAACATCTAACCGTACAAATACGACTTCACTGGGTGGTGGTTGCCCGGGTGGTTCTCGAGACAGCCGGCGTCCTCGCCGTCGCCATCGCCGTCTCCCTCTACGATGCCGTCCACCACGCGGGCATCGGTGTGTTGGTCACGCTGCTGTGGTGGGTGGCGCTGGCCGTGGTCCTCCGGCTCATGTGGCGACTGCTCGGCTGGTATCTCACCGTGCTGCTCATCACGAACACCCGGCTGGTGAAGGCGTCCGGGATCCTGTCCCGGCGGATACAGAGCCTGCCACTGTCGAAGATTACCGACCTGTCGTACAAACTCGATCCCAACGGCCGGCTTCTCGGCTACGGCACGTTCGAGATGGAGACCGAGGGCGATCACGTCAGCGCGTTGGAGAAACTCGAACACGTGCCCCGGCCCGACCGGTTCTACCTGCGCCTGTGCGACGGCATCTTCGGTGGAGCCCCCGAACCGGCCCTGGACGACGACTGACGCTGGTCGACCGCTCCTGACGTTGGCTGACCACACCTGACGGGGCTGGTGACAGGCCGGCGTGCTCTGACGCGCTCCGGCTACCCCGGCGCGGGTAGCCTCGGCGCTGTGGCACTGGAGCACAAGCCTGACTTCGCGGATCTGCTGACCCTCGACACCATCGACCGCGACATCTTCCGCGGTCGATGTCATGAGGGTGCACCGATGCGCGCCTTCGGCGGGCAGGTCGCGGCCCAGGCGCAGATCGCGGCCGGGCGCACCGTCGACCCCGACCGGCGGATGCACTCGCTGCACGGCTACTTTCTGCGCCCCGGCCGCACCGACGCGCCGATCGTCTACCTCGTCGAGCGGCTGCGCGAAGGCCGGTCGTTCACCACCCGTCGGGTCAGCGCCGTCCAGGACGGGGAGGTCATCTTCTCGATGTCGGCATCCTTCCAGCGTCCCCGGGACAGCGACGACAGCCATCGGCTGCGGATGCCTGACGTTCCCGGCCCCGACGAGCAGTCCCAGCGGTGGGGGCCGATGTTGATCGCCCCCGACTTCCCGCCGTTCCAGCTGCTCGATCTCCGGCTGGTGACCAGCTCCGCCGCCCCCGAGGACGGGATGCCCCGGCAGTACATCTGGGTTCGCGTCGATCAGCCGCTGACCGACGACCCGCTGCTGCACGTCTGCGCGCTGACCTATCTTTCGGATGTCACCCTGTCCACCACCGCGCGGCGCCCGCATCACAGGGCCGGACCCGGGCGGCTCGACCTGGTGTCGCTCGACCATGCGATGTGGTTCCACCGTCCGTTCCGCGCCGACGACTGGCTGCTGTTCGCCCAGGACAGCCCGACCGTCGGCGGCACCCGCGGGCTGTCCCGGGGCATGTTCTTCACCCGCGACGGCGAGCTTGTGGCCTCCGCCATGCAGGAAGCGGGCCTGTTGCGGCACTGACCGATACCGTCGTACGCCATGACCGATGCGATCGTCGAGATACGCCCCGAGTACAGCTCCGCCGCCGTCGCGGACCTGCGTGACCGGCTGCGGCGCACCCGCTGGGCCGAGCCGGCGACGGTCGACGACTGGTCGCAGGGCGTTCCGGTGGACTATCTGCGCGAGCTGTGTGGCTACTGGGCCGATGGCTATGACTTCGCCGCCGCCGAGGCCCGGCTTCGGGCGTTCGAGCATTTTCGCACCCGGCTGGACGGGTTGGACATCCACTTCATCCACGCCCGGTCGCCGCATCCCGGCGCGCTGCCACTGATCCTCACCCACGGCTGGCCCGGGTCGGTGGTGGAGTTCCTCGGTGTGATCGAGGCGTTGACGAATCCGGCGGACCCGGCGGACGCGTTCCATCTGGTCATCCCGTCGCTGCCCGGCTACGGCTGGAGCGCACGCCCGACGTCCACCGGCTGGGCCCTCCCGCGGATCGCCCGCGCCTGGGACGACCTGATGACCCGGCTGGGCTATGACCGTTATGGCGCGCAGGGCGGTGACTGGGGGGCGATGGTCACCACGAGTCTGGCCCAGCAGCGGCCCGCCCGACTCGTCGGCGTGCATGTCAACATGCCGCTGGTCGGCATCGGCCAGGCCGTGGCCCGCGGCGAGCTCACCGACCTCACCGATGCGGAGCGGGCGGCGCTCGCCCGGCTGCGCGAGTACACCACCTGGGGGATGGCCTACGCCTCGCAGCAGTCCACCCGCCCGCAGACCGTTGGTTACGGCCTGGTCGACTCACCGGTCGCGCAGTGCGCGTGGATCGTCGAGAAGTTCCACGAGTGGACCGGCCACGACGGTGATCTGGCGCAGGTGCTGTCGCGGGACCAGATCCTCGACGACGTGTCGGTGTACTGGTTCACCGGCACGGGTGCCTCCTCGGCCCGGCTGTACTGGGAAAGCCTGCGCGAGGTCGATGCCGACGAGGTCGCGGTGCCGTCGGGGATCTCGGTGTTCCCACACGAGATCTTCCGGGCGTCGCGGCGTTGGGCCGAGCGCAGGTTCACCGACCTGCGCTGGTTCGGCGAGCCGGCGCGCGGCGGCCACTTCGCCGCGTTCGAACAGCCGGCCCTGTTCGTCGACGAGGTCCGCGGCTTCTTCCGGCTCGTGCGCTGAGCGGACACCCGCCGTGGCCGGCTACGAGCAGGCGGAGCCGGTGTCGCCCGGATCATCGGTGCGCACCTCGGACCAGTCGAGGCCCTCGAGGTTGACGACGATCGCCTCCTGGGTGGTGCGGGCGATCACGACCAGCGCCTCCACCGACGGGTCGGGGTTCTCCTCGCGGTGCGGCACGTACGGCGGGACGAACACGTAGTCGCCGGGGGACGTCTCGACACGTGTCTCGACCGGGTCGTCCCCCTCGACGTTGAGAAAGACGAAGACGGGATGGCCGGCGACCACGTAGATCGCGGTTTCGGACGCGCCGTGGTGATGGTTGCCCGAGGACGTCGACGCGGGCACGTGCGTCTGACCCATCCACAGACTGCGGGCGCCGACGGTCTTGCCGCTGATCGCCTCGCGGCGGCGCATCCCCGTGGTCTGGGTGGTGTCACCGACGAGGCCGGCGGGGGCGACCCGGTGCAGCCGACGGTGGAACGGGTCGATGTCGGCGGGCACCGCGACCCCGCCGGGCGTGCGCACCACCCGGATGGCGCGACCGGACGATCCCGACGACCCGGCTGACCCGGCGGATGTGGCGGACATCAGGCTCCTTCGGCGAGCAGGTCGCGTAGCGCGTCGGCGGCCCGGCGGGTGACCGATTCGGCCAGGCCCGTGCGTGACCACACCGCCAGCGGAAGGGCACCGGGGGAGGGCAGGTCGTCACAGGCGACGAGGCCGACCGGGGTGTGGTGCAACGTCGCCATCAGCGCGACCCCGAGGCCCGCGCCGACGGCGGCCTGTACCCCGGCGAGCTGGATGGCCTCCGCGCCGATCACCGCGGGCAGGCCGTGCCGGGACAGTGTCTCCAACGCCCGGGTGCGCAGCGCGCACGGATGGTCGAAGGCGACCAGCGGGATCGGCAGGCTCGCCGCGGGGCGGTGCCAGCCGGGGGCGGCGTACCAGGTCAGCTCCAGATCGCCGACCGCCCGTGCCCGCGGATCGTCGGCCGGGCCGAGCAGCAGGGCCAGGTCGACGCCGCCGCCGTCGAGCCGCTCGCGCAGTTTCGAGCCCCGGTCGATCCGAAACCGGATCTGATGGCCGGCCGGGCCGTCCTCCAACGCGGCGCGCAGCGGCGGCAGCACCTGGGCGGCGGCGTGCTCGGTCGACCCGATGACCAGGGTCGCGTCGCCCGCGAAGCCGAAGTCCTCGAGGGTCTCGTCGTGCAGGGCGAGGATGCGGCGGGCCTGGGAGAGCAGTTTCTCGCCGTCCGCGGTCAGCCGGGAGCCGCGCCCCTGGCGTTCGACGAGCAGCCGCCCGGTGGCGGCCTCCAGGCGGCGCACATGCTGGCTGACCGCCGCCTGGCTCAGATGCAGCGAGGTCGCGGCCCGCTGGAAACCGCCGCAGTCCGCGACAGCGACGAGGCTGCGCAGGGGGGCGATGTCCAGGGTCCGGCGCATGTTCACCAGGCTACTCGAGAATGCATCACGATCCGCGATGGATCGCCATCATGAAGCATCGTTGGACATACCGACGCACGCGCCGCATGCTGGGCGCCATGGCCCAGTTGACCTGCGTGTTGCTGACACGTTGTCGCTGGCTTGATTTCGCCCGCGGCCAGGCCGCGCTCTGTCGCTGACCTCCGTGCCCGCCGCGCCGGCCGCCCGAGCCCGCGCCGTTCCTCCGGTGGACGTCCAGACCGACGCCTGAACTGGCGTGTGGACGTCCGTGCTGACGTATGTACAGGCGTCCAGGAAGGTCAGTATGTCCGATTCTACTCCGCATCCCGGCTCGGCTTCGAACTCCGGCTCGGCCCGGCGGCCGGGGCGCACCCTGAAGCTGGGGGCCGTCCTGTTCGGTGTCGGTGGCCCCGGCCAGCACACCACCTGGCTGGATCCCGACATCCCGACCAACGCGAGTGTCGACGTGCGCTGGTACATCGCCCGCGCACAGCAGGCCGAGGCGGCGAAGTTCGACCATGTGTTCATCGTCGACAGCCAGTTCATCACGCCGGACTCGCCGCACCACTACCTGAGCCGGCTCGAGCCGCTGACGCTGCTGTCCGCCATCGCGGTACACACGCACCACATCGGCCTGGTCGGCACGATCACCACGTCCTACAACGAGCCGTTCAACGTGGCCCGCAGGCTCGCCTCACTCGATCACATCAGCGGCGGGCGGGCCGGCTGGAACGTTGTGACCAGCGGCGACGCGGGCACCGCCGGCAACTACGGCCGCGACGAGCACTACGACTACGCCACCCGTTACGGCCGCGCGCTCGAGCACGTGCGCGTCGTGCAGGGCCTGTGGGACTCCTACGAGTCCGACGCCTTCCCCCGCGATCGCGCGCGCGGCGAGTTCTTCGACCGGACCCGTCAGCACACCCTGGACCACCGTGGCGAGTACTTCGGTGTCGTCGGCCCGCTCAACCTCGAGCGCACCCCTCAGGGCCAGCCGGTGATCTTCCAGGCCGGTGACTCCGAGGAGGGGCGTGACCTGGGCGCCAGCATCGCCGAGGCGATCTTCACCCACGCGCCCTCGCTGGCGCAGGCGCAGGAGTTCCGCCGCGAGATGCGGGCCCGGGCGGCCGCGAAGGGACGCGACCCCGAGCACGTGCTCATCGTCCCCGGCGTCTCCCCGGTGATCGCCGACACCGACGCCGAGGCGCGGGCCAAGGACGACGCGGCGCGCGGCGGGCGCAGCTTCGAGCGGGCGCTGGCCGAACTCGGCCGTCCGTTCGGCTGGCACGACTTCACCCGCTACGACCTGGACGCCCCCTTCCCGGACGTGGGCGACGCCGGCGCGCGCAGCTTCCGCACCCACGCCGAGTCGATCACGACGCTGGCCCGTGAGCGCAACCTCACCCTGCGCCAGGTCGTCGAGCACCAGCTGGACGCCCAGCGCTCGCCGTTCGTCGGTTCCCCGCTGACCGTCGCGAACGAACTCCAGCGCTGGTTCGAGGCGGACGGCCTGGACGGCGTCAACATCACGGTGAACTCGGCGCGCGAGTTCGCCCGCTTCACCGAGCAGGTGGTGCCGATCCTGCGCGACCGTGGCGTGGTACGCGACGAGTACTCCTCGACGACGCTGCGCGGGAACCTCGGTCTGCCGGTCCCGGCGAACCGGCACACAGTGGCCCGAGCGGCCAGTACTCTCGATGTGGTGGAGGTCGGCACATGGTGAGCCCACCGCAGGTCATCGACTCAGCTCGGCTGCGATATGTGTTCGGCTCGTTTCCCTCCGGTGTGGCCGTGGTGGCCGCGGAGGTCGACGGCGCACCTGTGGGGCTGCTGGTCAGTTCGTTCACCAGCGTCTCGTTGGAGCCGCCGCTGGTCTCGGTGTGCGTCGCGCACTCGTCGAGCACCTGGCCGCTGCTGCGCTCCGCGCCCCGTCTCGGGGTGAGCATCCTCAGCGCCGCCCAGGAGCGCCACGGCCGTCAGCTCGCCGGTCGCGGCGCCGACCGGTTCGCCGAGCTTGACTGGCGCACCACCGACGCCGGGGCCGTCCTGCTCGACGACGCCGGAGGCTGGCTGGAGACGAGCGTCTCCCAGCAGGTCCGGGCCGGTGACCACGACATCATCGTGCTCGAGGTCCATGACCTTGACGCCGATCACGATGTCAGCCCGCTCGTCTTCCACGCCAGTCGCTTCCGCCGCCTCGAGTAGCCGCTCCGGCGCCGGGCCGCGCCCGGTTCCGCGGAACCAGGCGCGGGCCGGGCCGGCGCCGGTCGTGCGCGACGCCGACTGCCGTGGTCAGCCGGCGAGGGTGGTGACCGAGAGGTCCCACAGGCGGGCGGCGGCCTCGGGGTCAAGGGCGTGGGCGGCGACGCCGTTGCGGGCGGAGAGCATCCCGACCTCGGCCTGGTGGCAGTCCTCGAAGTAGCGTCCGCCCACCCCGGCCAGCAGCGGGGACGCCGCGAGCAGCACCGAGGTGGCCGCACCCTGCTCGGGGCTCTTCCAGCGCAGCGCGGGACCAGTGCCGTCGCCCGCGGCGGCCCTGCGCAGCCGCTCGAGATCCGCCTCGGAGACGTGACGCTGCAGGTTGGTGCGGATGCCGCCGGGCATGAGCGCGTTGACGGTGATCCCATCGTCCGCCCACCGGCGGGTCGCCTCCACGGCGAACAGCACGTTCGCGGTCTTCGACTGCCCGTACGCCGCCCACGGCTCGTAGGGACGGCGCTCGAAGTGGATGTCGTCGAACACGACGGGGGAGCGGTGGTGGGCGCTGGAACTCACCGACACCACGCGCGCCTCGCCGGTCGGGGACGCCGCGGCGGCGGCCAGCGCCGGGTGCAGGCCGGTGGCCAGGGCGAAGTGGCCGAGATGGTTGGTGGCGAACTGCAACTCGAAGCCCCGCGGGGTGCGCAGCAGCGGCGAGGCCATGATGCCGGCGTTGTTGACCAGGATGTCCAAGGGGCCGGCCCAGTGGGCGACGAAGGTCCCGACGCTGGTCGGCTCGGCGAGGTCCAGGTGGCGGACCTGGACCGGCACCGGCGCCTTCAGTTCGGCGGCCACCCGTTCACCCGCGGCGACATCGCGCACGGCCAGGGTCACCTCCGCTCCGGCGTCGGCCAGGGCCCGGGCCGTCTCGATCCCGATACCCGAGGCGCCGCCGGTGACGATGGCGCGCCGTCCGGTCAGGTCGAGGCCCGCGAGCACCTCGGCGGCGGTCGACTCGGCACCGAACGGGGTCGTGATCCGGTCGCTCATACGGCGTTTCCTCCAGAAGATCGGTAAAATCAAGCGGAGGTTCCTCCACTTCGATCGGTCATAACCGGAGGTCCCTCCGGAAGATTCCCGGGAGGTGAACATGGCGGCACGTCCGCTGCGTGTCGACGCGCGGCGTAACCGGGAGCGCCTGTTGGCGGTGGCCGTCCGGGTGCTCTCGCAGGACGGACCGCAGGTGCCACTGGAGGCGGTCGCCCGGGAAGCCGGTGTCGGCATCGGCACCCTCTACCGGCACTTCCCCACCCGGGAGGCCCTGGTGGACGCCGCCTACCAGGGTGAACTCGACCGGCTCTGCGACTGCGTCGACGACCTGCTCGTGACGCTGGCGCCCGCCGCGGCGCTGCGGACCTGGATGGACCGGTTCTTCGACTACCTGACGACCAAGCAGGGCATGGGGCCGGCGCTGCGGGCACTGGTCGCCTCCGGGGGCAATCCCTTCGCACGCAGCCGGGAGCGGCTGACCAGCGCCGTGGCCACGTTGCTGCGGGCCGGCGCGTCGGCGGGCGAACTACGGGCGGACGTCGCCCCGGACGACGTGCTCGTCGCCCTGTCCGGGATCTGCCTGGCCGCCGCCGACCGTCAGGACCGCGACCAGGCCGGCCGTCTGCTCGACCTGTTCCTCGCCGCGCTGCGCCCACCGGCCCGCCGATGATCGCCGCCATCATGATCGCCGGATATCTGCTGTCGGGCCGGCTCGCCGCCGGGCGGGGACGCTACGGCCGGCGCAGCCAGGGAACCATCGGGTAGGGGCCGGTACCCAGCGACGCCCGGGGGATCGCGGTGTGCGGGCGGGCACCGGGCACGGGACGCAACCAGAACCGGTGGGCGATGTTCGCGATGGTCAGAGTGGCCTCGGCCAGGCCGAACGTGTCACCGATGCACTTGCGGCTGCCCCCACCGAACACGGTGAACGCACCAGGCGGGATCTCCCGGGCCCGCGCCGGCAGCCAACGGTCCGGGTCGAAGTGCTCCGGATCGGCGAACAGCGCGCCACTGTGCCCCATCGCGTACGGGCTGTACAGGACGATGCTGCCGCGCGGCAGGTGCCGGCCGCCGAGGTCGGTGTCCTGCGTGGTCACCCGGGTCAGCACCCACGCCGGCGGGTAGAGCCGCAGCGTCTCCTGAAGGACCCGGCCGGTGTAGTCGAACGCCGCGATGTCGGCGACACCCGGTGTGTCGCCGCCCGAGCGTTCGAGGACGCCCGCGATCTCGGCGTGCACCGCCGCCTCCACCGGCGGATTCTGCGCCAGCACGTGCAGCACCCACCCGATCGCGTTCGCGGTCGTCTCGGTCCCACCGATCAGCAGCGTCATGACCTGGTCGAACACCTCGGCGTCGGAGAGCCGCGCGGCCTCGTCCCCGTCCCGCGCGGCGACGAGGATGGACAGCAGGTCGCCGTGGTCGGTGCCGTCGCGGCGCTGCAGTTCGATGGTTTCGCCGATGACGGCGAGCATCCGGGCGCGGACCTGGTCGAACCGGCGGTTACCGGGCAGGGGGAGTTTCTCCCACCAGTCCACCGGGGCGACCGTGCGCTGGTAGACGCCACGCATGATGATCGGCATGCATGCGGCGACCTCGTTGAGGATGCGCGATTCGGCGACGTCGGTGGCGAACATCGTGCGAGCGGTGATCCGCAGGGTGAGGGAGTGCAGCGCCTCGTTGACGTCGATCGCCTGGCCCGCGCGCCAGGTCGAGAGCACCCGGTCGATCTCCTCGGCCATGAGCTGCAGATACCCGTCGAGGCGGCCATGGTGGAAGGCCGGCTGCATCAGCCGGCGCAGTCGACGGTGCACCTCCCACGGCGCGCTGACCAGCCCGTCGCCGATGAGCAGCCGGACCTTGTCAAAAAGCGGCCCGCCTTTGTCGTAGACCCGGGTGCGTACCAGCACCTCGTTCACCAGATCGGGATGACAGGCCAGATACGCCCGGCGCGGCCCGAGGCTGATCTCGACGAGATCTCCCTGGGCGGGCAGGCCGGCGAGAAAGTCCAGTGGTCGACGCATCAGTGCCGGTGCATGACCAAGGCCAGGAACGCGACCGTCCGCGACGGCGAACGTGTACGAACGGGTGCGTACCTGGTCGCGACCTGGCCGAGCCACGGTTTCGCTGGTCGTCACCACACCACCTAACGGGTACCGATGGCTGCCCCGCCAGTCGGGCGCCCGGCGGCGCCAGGTGGCACCGTGGGCTGGAGGCGTTCCAAGGATCGCACGGATTCCCACGGATCTGGGCGAAATCGCGTCACCGGCGCATACAGATCGACCCAGCCGGACGTCGCGCCGTCCCAGACGAAACCGTCACCGAAGTAGCGTGGTGTGAGGTATTCGAACTCCTGGCTGCCGCCCATGAGCAGGTCCAGCGCGCCGAGATACCGTCGGACGTCGTCACGTGCCCCGAGCGGGCCGGCCAGCAGCTCGTCGCGAGCCCGCGCGTATTCCCGTTCGTGCCACGCCACCAGCCCGCACAGCTGGTCGACCGCGGGCTGCAGCGCGAGCCCGTCATGTTCGACCAGCACCCGCACCACGGTCATCGGATCGTTCTGGGCATGCTCCTTACGCCAGGAAAGCAGATCATTGATGATGATCATCTGGCGGCGGCAGTGGTCGTGGACAGCGGCCAGTTCGGCGACGATGTCGCTCAGATCCACCTCGGCGCCGTATTCGGTCATCAGCTCGATGAAATCGCAGCCAAAACTGTCCAGCCGGACGGCGAGGCAGGTCTCGTAGTCGGGCACCGTGCCGGCGAGCTTCGCGTCGATCTCGGTGGCGCAGCCACGCAGGAACGCCGCGAGGGCGGCCACCAGCCGCCCCGTCTGCGCCCGACTGAGCCCCGTGCTGATCCGCTCCCACAGATCCCGCGCCGCCCGCCCGTACGCGACCTGATCCACCCGCGTCTGGTCGGTCCTTGCCTGATCCACCCGCGCCTGGTCGGTCCTTGCCTGGTCGGGCCGGGTCTCGCCGGGCCGCACCGGGGTGGACCGCGTCTCGTCACCTTGCGGCTGCTCGGGGATGAAGTCGCCGATGATCGCGGCGAAGACGGCGCGGGCATCGGCGAGGTTCGCGCCGAGACCGGTCCGGTCGGAGACGAAGGTGTCGATGACCGTGACGAACTGATACCAGTCGGCCACGTCACGGGCCCGCCGCGCGTCGGCGTCCGGCACCGTGAGCGGACCGTAAAGACCGTTGCGCTGACGCAGAAAGAAAAGCAGCTCGGATTCGCTCGAGAAGCAGTCGGACAGGTATGCGCGCACCCACCCGTTGGATGCGAACTCGATCTGCGCCGCCCGCGGGTGATATCGCCATGGCAACGACCGCGGAAGCTCGGGAAGAAAGAACTCACGCACCGGATCGGACGACGGACCCGCTTCCATCCGCTCCTCGTCTCCTCGCATCTCGGCAGCGCTGGGCAGGGGTGTCGGCGGAAACGGCTGTCGTAGGTAGAGGTATCACACGAAGGCGGTGTTCGAGTGGAAGAGTGGTGAAAACATTAGATAAGTAGCCGTCAGTTGTCAACCGGCTCGGCTTGTGTGGCGCAAGGTGGGTATGCGGTCGAGGTGCCATGACGACGGTGCTCCGGCGCGTGTTCGCGCGTACTGTGATCCGAATCACATGCCCGCCGTGGATGACCCCCGGTCGCCCGCGCTCCGCGGCTGGTTGGCCGGTGGCACGGCGACGCATCCGTCACGTTCGGCGGCGCGTCCGCCATGTCCGGCGCGTCTGCCACGTCGGCCACCCTGGCCCGCCCGGCCGAGGCGGGGTCCACCTTCCGCGACCGGCCCATCTGTGTCGCATGGCCATGCCGCGTGGCGTGGCCATGCGGTTCCCGCCGCGGCCTCGATCGCGTCCGGTCGAGGCATGGTGCGCAAGTCGGGTGGTTCGATGTCTCGCCGAACCTCGGGAATGCCGGATCGCGGCCAGCTGGATGTCCGATATCTACAGATATAAGTAATTACCTCGTCGCCGTGATGACGGGGTGAGCGCTTCGACGCAGCCGAATTGTGGTCAGGACGATGACATGCCGAGGGTTGTTCGAGGATTCAGGGCCCGATTTTCCATACAACCCTCGGCATGCGGCCGTCCAACCCTCGGCATCTGACCGCGGACCGCAGGGTCGGCCGCCGGCGGGCGGATCCGCGGGAAGATCGTGCGGGTGCGGGTGCGGGTGCGGGTGCGGGTGCGGGGGATGTGGGGATGCGGGGCATGGTCACGTCCGCGGGGCGGCGCCGGAATGGTGGGCCAGGGTGAGGCGGTCGCCGTTCCAGCGGCGGCGGACCCACCGGTCGTGGCTGACCAGCACGATCGCCCCGGGATAGGCGGAGAGTGCGGCCTCGAGCTCCTCGACGAGTACCAGGGAGAGATGGTTGGTGGGTTCGTCGAGCAGCAGGACGTCGGCGCCGGCCCCGAGGACCAGGGCAAGCGCGAGGCGCTGCCGCTGGCCGGCCGACGCCCGTCCCAGCGGCACCATGAGCTGCTCGCGGGTGAACAGCCCGAAGGCCAACAGCGCCTGTGCGTCCTCGGACCGGACCTCGACCCGTCCACCGGCGCGGGGCGAACCCCGCAGGGTGGAGTCGGTCAGGGCGGCGCGGCCGTGTGCGAAGGCGGCCAGCAGGGTGCGTTCCGGATGGGTGACCGGGATCTGCTGCGGCAGGTGCGCGATCGTGGCATGCCGGGTGACCTCGCCGCCGTCGGGGACGAGATCGCCGGCGAGTACCCGCAGCAGGGTCGTCTTGCCGGCCCCGTTCGGGCCGTCGACGAGCAGCCGCTCCCCGGCGCCGACCACCAGCGACACCGCCGGCAGCCGCCCCGCCACCGTCACCTCCACCGCGCCAAGCAGCGTCCCGCCGGTTGGGCTGGCGCCGCCGGCTGGGCTGGTGGTGCCGGTTGGGCTGGTGGTGCTGGTCGGCCTGGCATCGCTGGTTGGGCTGGTGGTGCGGGTTGGGCTGGTGGTGCTGGTGGAGTCCGGGGCGCCGGCGGAACCGGCGCTGACGGCCAGGGACGGGCGGGGCGACTGGGTTGGGCGGGGCGACTGGGTTGGGCGGGATGGCTGGGTTGGGCGGGATGGCTGGGCCGGCAGGGCGAAGCGCAGTGCTTCGGGGGGTGCGGCGACGGGGTGGTCGAGCAGGCGGCGCAGACGTTCCTCGGCGTTGCGGACCCGGCTCGCGACCGCCTGCTGCACGCGGTCCCCGGCCAGGCCGTAGGACATCTTGTTGCGATCGGTCGCGGCGCGATGCGGGGAGACCCGGCGGGCTGTGGTCAGGGTGGCCTCCCGCTGGCGGTCGACCGCGGCGCGCCAGTCCGCGTGCGCCTGGGCCTGGCGGGCCCGAGCGGCGGTGTGGGCCTGCAGATATCCCGCGTAGCCGTTGCCGTAGCGGGTCAGGCCGTGGCTGGCCGCGTCCACTTCGACGAGGGTGCCGGCGACCGCCTCGAGGAACACGCGGTCGTGGGACACCAGCGCCGTCGTGCCTGTGCGGGCGCGCAGGTAGGTGGCCAGCCAGGTCAGCGCGTCGTCGTCGAGGTGGTTGGTCGGCTCGTCGAGCAGCAGCACCTCGCGGCTGGCCACCAGCACGCACGCGAGCCGCAACCGGGCCTGCTGCCCACCGGAGAGCGTGGCCAGCGTCCGCTGCCGCGCGAGCCCGGCGAGCCCCACCCCGTGCAGCACCCGTTCGACCCGGGCCGTCGCGTCATAGCCGCCCCGCAGATCGAACATGGTCAGCAACGTGCCGTACTCCTCCAGTACCGCATCCGAGCTGGTTGTGCCGGCTGGTCCGGCCATCATCGCCTCGAGCTGGCGCATCCGGGACGCGATGGCCCGCAGTTCGGCGAGGGCGTCGTCGACGGCGTCACCGACCGTCCAGTGGGACGGCAGCGGGGCCTCCTGCGGCAGGTAGCCGACGCCGGCGTCGGCCTGGACGATCACCCGACCCTCGTCGGGCTGTTCACGACCGGCGAGCAGCCGCAGCACGGTGCTCTTGCCGGCGCCGTTCTCACCGATGATCCCGGTGCGGCCGCCGGGCGGCAGGGAGCAGCTGACATCCCACAGCACGCGGCGATGATCGTACGACTTGCTGACGCCATCCAGGGTGAGCTGGGTGGACATACGTGTCCTCCGAGGCGGTACCAGGCGGGACGGCCACGGCGGGCCGTCGGGTCGGCGCCTCAGCGGAGCATCGGCAACTCGTTTCGTCCGGGAGTGGGAGCGCTCTCGAACCTGCCACGGTGGCGTCGCCAGGGCAAGCCGTTTTCCACTCCGGAGCCATCGCCGGGTCACCTCGGCGTGACCGTTCGGGCGCCGGCGGCATGGTTGGAGACGGATCAGCAGTGATAGGTATGATTTCTGCCGCGGATGCGGTGTGGTGGACGCCCGATGTTCGCGACCCTGTTCGGCTGAATTCGTATGGAGGAACTCCGTGACCACCCGGGTCGAGACGCTGGAATTCCAGGCGGAGGCGCGCCAACTGCTGCGCCTCATGGTGCACTCGATCTATTCGGACAAGGACGTGTTCCTGCGGGAGCTGATCTCGAACGCGTCCGATGCGCTGGACAAGCTGCGGTTGGCGTCACTGACCGAGCAGGAGCTGCGTGTTGACACGGCTGACCTGCACATCGACCTCGAGGTCGACCGGGACGCGCGCACCCTGACGGTGCGCGACAACGGCATCGGCATGTCCCGCGAGGACGTCGTCAACCTGATCGGGACGATCGCCCGCTCCGGCACGGCCGAACTGCTGCGCTCGTTGTCCGAGGCGCGGGCGGCGGGTGACACCACGGCCTCGGCGGATCTGATCGGCCAGTTCGGTGTCGGCTTCTACGCGACGTTCATGGTGGCCGACCGGGTCAGCCTGGTGACCCAGCGGGCGGGGGAGCGGACCGGTACCCGCTGGGAGTCCGACGGCGAGGGTTCCTACACCATCGAGGACGTGCCCGACGCCCCCCGCGGAACCGCGGTGACGGTGCACCTGAAGGCCGAGGACGCCGAGGACCGGCTGTTCGACTACACCGCCGACCACAAGATCCGCGAGATCGTCAAGAAGTACTCCGACTTCATCGCCTGGCCGATCCGGATGGCCGTCGAGCGCCCCGCCCCCTTGCCGGACGCGGACGCGGATGCCGACGCGGATGCCGACGCGGATGCCGCGGGTGAGCCGGTCGCCGCGACCACGATCGAGATCGAGACGCTGAACTCACGCAAGGCGCTGTGGGCCCGGCCCCGCGACGAGGTCGACCAGGCCGAGTACAACGAGCTCTACCGGCACCTGAGCCACGACTGGAGTGACCCGCTCGAGGTCGTCCAGATGAAGGGCGAGGGCACGTTCGAGTACGAGGCGCTGCTGTTCATCCCGTCTCGCGCGCCGCTGGACCTCTACACCCGGGACGCCCGCCGCGGCGTTCAGCTGTACGTCAAGCGGGTGTTCATCATGGACGACTGCGAGGCGCTGCTCCCGAACTACCTGCGGTTCGTCAAGGGTGTCGTCGACGCCCGTGACCTCTCGCTGAACATCTCCCGGGAGATCCTGCAGCAGGACCGGCGTATTCAGCAGGTGCGCCGTCGGCTGGTCCGCAAGGTGCTGGCGACGGTGCGCAACCTGCTGGAGAACGAGGCCGAGAAGTACCGCACCTTCTGGTCGGAGTTCGGTGCCGCCGTCAAGGAGGGTCTGCTCGACGCGGCCGAGGACAGCGAGGCGATCCTCGAGATCATCTCCGCCGCCTCGACCCACGACCCGGAGCAGACCACGACGCTGCGCGGCTATGTCGAGCGGATGAAGGAGGGCCAGACCGAGATCTACTACATGACCGGTGACTCGCGGGCGACCATCGAGAACTCGCCGCACATGGAGGCGTTCGCGGCCCGTGGCTACGAGGTGCTGATCCTGACCGACCCGGTCGACGAGGTCTGGGTCGAGCGGGTCGGCCGCTTCGACGACAAGGTGCTGCAGTCGGTGGCCAAGGGACAGGTGGACCTGGACACCGAGGACGACCGCAAGAAGACGGAGACGGAGCGGGAGCAGCAGCGCACCGATTTCGCCGCGCTGCTGACCTGGATGGGTGAGCGGCTGCGGGACGAGGTCAAGGAGGTGCGGCTGTCCTCCCGCCTGACGACGTCGCCCGCCTGCGTCGTCGGCGACACCTTCGACATGACACCCGCGCTCGAGCGGATGTACCGCTCGATGGGCCAGCCGGTGCCGGCCGCGAAGCGCATCCTGGAGCTCAACCCGACCCATCCGCTGGTCGCCGGCCTGCGCCGCGCCCACGAGCAGGACACCGAGTCCGCCGCGCTCACCGAGACCACCGATCTGCTCTACGACCTGGCCCTGCTCGCCGAGGGCGGCGACCTGCGCGACCCGTCTCGCTTCACCCGCCTGCTCGCCGGCCGCCTGGCCAGCGCCCTGTAGGCGGACGGGGGCGGCGCGGCGGAGACATCGACGCGTCGATGCGACATCGACTAGTTTTTGTCTCGGCTGGTCTTGGGCTTGATTCTGGGGAGGTGTGCGGTGGTGCACACAAGCGGTGACATCTTCGTCGACGGTCAGTGGGTCGCGTCGAGCTCGCAGCACCATCTCGATGTCGTCTCGCCCAGTACCGAGGACGTGATCGGTCGGGTCCCGGACGCCAGCACCGAGGACGTGGACGCCGCGGTGGCCGCCGCGCGACGGGCGTTCGACACCGGCCCGTGGCCGCGGCTGAGCCCGGCGCAGCGCGCGCAGGTGCTGGGCGAGCTGCTCGAGCAGCTGGTCAAGCGGGCGGACGAGCTCGCACAGACGATCACCGCGGAGAACGGCGTCCCGGCCGCGATGGTCCGCTCGGCGCAGGTCGACAACGGGCTGGACGTGCTGCGGTACTACACCGAGCTGGCCAGCACCTTCGAGGACGAGGCGCCGCGCGAGGGGCGCTACTCCCCGGCGATCGTGCGCCACGAGCCGGTCGGCGCGGTCGCCGCGATCGTCCCGTGGAACGTGCCGTTCTTCCTGGCGATGATGAAGGTCGCCCCGGCCCTGGCCGCCGGCTGCACCATCGTGCTCAAGGCCGCTCCCGAGACGCCGCTGAACGCCTATCTCGTCGCCGAGGCCGCGGCGGCCGCGGGGCTGCCCGCCGGGGTGCTCAACGTGCTGGCGGCGGGGCCGCGCTCCAGCGAGTATCTGGTGACGCACCCGGGGATCGACAAGGTCGCGTTCACCGGCAGCACGGCGGTGGGCCGCCGCATCGCGTCCCTGGCCGGCGGCCAGCTCAAGCGGGTCACCCTCGAACTCGGCGGCAAGTCCGCGGCGATCGTGCTGCCCGACGCGGATCTCGCGAACGCGATGGCGCGTCTGGTCACGATGAGCCTGTTCCAGAGCGGGCAGTTCTGCGTCGCCCAGTCGCGGATCGTCGTCCCCGTCGACCGCTACGACGAGGCCGTGGAGATCTTCGCCGCGAAGGTCAGCGGCCTGAGGGTCGGCGACCCGACCGAACCCACCACGTTCATCGGTCCGCTGATCAGCGACCGTCAGCGGGCCCGGGTCCTCGACTACATCGACATCGGACGTGACGAGGGCGCGACCCTGGTCACCGGCGGTGGCCGTCCGGCCCACCTCGAGCGCGGCTACTACGTCGAACCGACGGTGTTCCGCGACGTCGACCCGGGCATGCGGATCGCCCAGGAGGAGATCTTCGGCCCGGTCGTCGCCTTCCTGCCCTACCGGGACGTCGACGAGGCCGTGACCATCGCGAACTCCACCGAGTTCGGCCTGTACGGCACGGTGTGGACCGAGGACCTCGACCGCGGTGTGGAGGTCGGACGGCGCATCCGCACCGGCACCTTCGGAGTGAACGGCATCTCGCTCGACCCGGCGGCGCCGTTCGGCGGTGTGAAGCAGTCCGGTCTCGGCCGGGAACTCGGCCCGGAGGGGCTCGCCTCCTACCTCGAACCGAAGACGATCACCCTGCCGGCCAGTGCCCGAGGCTGAGCCGGCCGTCGCGCCCGTCCTGCTGGACGCGGGGCGCTATTCGGTGTCGGGGCTGCTGGCCGAGGTGGCGCAGCCCCGCGGGACGATCGTCGCGCTGCACGGCGGGGGGATGAACGCCGGCTACTTCCACGGCGGGGCGGCACCGGAGCTGTCCCTGCTGACGATCGGCGCCGCCGCAGGCTGGAACGTGCTGGCCCTGGACCGTCCCGGCTACCGGGCCAGCGCCGCCCTGGCCGAGGCCGACCAGAACTTCGCCGCCCAGGCCGGCATCGCCCGCGCCGCCCTCGCCGACTTCGCGGCCACGCACACCGTCGGCGCGGGCTTCGTCCTGGTCGCCCACTCCAACGGCTTCAAACTGGCCATCCACGTCGCCGCCCAGACCCCGCAGGCCGCCGGGGCCGCCGAGGCCGGCAGCGGTGCGCTGCTCGGGCTGGAGGGGTCCGGGGTCGGCCTGCGCTACCAGGCGCAGCGCTACGGCATCCACCCGGATGTCCCACCGCCGGCGACCGTGGCCGAGGCGATCGAGGTGTTCTGGGGGGCGTCCGAGCTGTATCCCGCCGACACACTGCGGGGACGGCGCGGTTTTCTCGAGCCGTCCGCGAAGGGGGAGAGCGCGGAGATCCACACCTGGCCGCCGTCGTTTCCGTCGCTGGCGCACCACATCCGCGTGCCGGTGCGGATCACCATGGCCGAGTACGAACAGTGGTGGACCAGTGACGAGGGGGAGCTGGCCGCGATCGGTCGGCTGTTCACCGCGGCCCCGACGGTCGAGACCTGCCTGCTGGCCGATGCCAGCCACAACATCAGTCTCGGCTGGGCGGCCCGCCCCTACCACCTGGCGGCTCTTGCCTTCGCCGAACGTTGTCGGCTGCGCGCGACTCTCGCCGCCGCCGCCGCGGCCGGCGATGAGGCGGCCGGCCCGCCTCAGCCACGGCAGCGTGGCAGGTTGTCGGGGGTGTAGCAGGGCTGGTCGTCGTCGGTGGTGAGGTCGCTGCGGCCGGGGCCGGTGATCAGATAGCTGAGGAAGGCGTCGGCGAGGCTGCCCGGCACCGGCCTGCCGTCGGTGTAGGCGTACTCGATCTCGGTGAAGCGATACCCACTGTCATGGATGGACGGCGCGTGGCCGTCGATCGACACCGGGTGCACGTTGGGTGTGTTCCGCGCCGCCCGCAGGTCGACGTACCCGACCGCGCCCGGCAGCGCCGCCACCCGGCCCGCGATCTCCGCGCTGCTCGCCAACTGGCAGTACACCGCCTGCCCGCCGGCCGCACCATCACCGAGGCAGCCACCGGGTGAACTGGTGGCCGGCTCCGCGTCGCCGCTCAGGAACAACGCGTCGAAGGCCTGCCGGGTGCCCGAATCGCCGGTGCGACTCAGGGCGGCCACCGGCACGGGATCGCGAGGGCTGATCCGGCTCCAGTCGGTGATCCGCCCGGCCGGGTCGGCGGTGTAGAGCGCGCGGATCTGCCCGGAGGTCAGGTTCGACACCGCCAGATGGTTGTTGACCACCAGCGCGAACACGGACAGGGCAGCGGCCTGCCCCCACAGCCGGGGGCTCGCACCGGTCTGCACCCGCCCGTCGGAGAAGGCGATCAGATCGGTGCGCGGTTCGCTTCCCGCGGTCAGCTCGCGCAGACCGGCCTCGCTGCCCCGGGCGTCCATGACGATCGTCGCACCGGGGCAGTCACGCTGGTAACGGTCGGCGGCCGCCCGCGCGATCGGCGCGAACGCCGTGGACCCGGCGATCGTCAGCCGCCCGCCCACACAGCCGACCCGGGTGCGCCCACCGTCACCCGGGATGAGGATGATCGCCGCCAGCGCCACCACACACGCGGTGAGCATCACCATGATCAGACGGGCCGGCCGGCTGAACCGCTGGGGCTTGTCGTCCACCGAGACGCTCTCGGTCTCGACGATGCCGCCGTCGCGGATACCGCCGCGCACGTGCAGATCGCTGCCGGCGCCGCCGCCGCTGAGCAGGATCAGCAGCTTGTAGTGCTGGCCGGGGTTCAGCGGCACACGCGGCAGCTGGAGCAGGTTGTCGCCGTAGCGGAGGCTGTCCGGGGCGGAGAAGTGGCCGAGCAGATGCAGCTCGTCGGGATCGGGGATGACCACGACGCTGCGCACGGTGAGGTCGGCGACATCCACGGTCAGGCCGTGCGGGCCGTTGTTGGTGTAGTCGGACTCGCTGATGCTCTGCGCGCCGTAGTTCTCGATCCGCAGCAGGACGAGCGTGGCGTCGGAGATCCCGGGCAGGTTCGTGAACTGGCCGAAGACGGCCTGGCCGCGCCCACCCCGGCTGCCCCCACCGACCCGGATCGCCATCTGCACCCGGTACCCGAGCTGCCGGCGACGGGGGCGCCGCTCGTACCAGACCGCCGCGACCGACGCGCCCACACCCAGCACCGCGGTGAGCACGGCGACGACGTTGCTGGTGCTCCACCAGTCAGCCACGGTCCTCCTCGACCACGATCCCCCGTGCACCTCGCTGACCCTGCACCTCGCTGACCCTGCACCTCGCCGGCGCTGAAGCTCGCTGGCGCTGAAGCTCGCTGGCCCTGAACCTCGTCCAGCGCGAATCTGGGCGGAGGCACTCAGATCGGCGATTTCTGGTGAGGCTACGGCCGATGTCCGACAGTTCGCCGCGCTGCTGCGGTCGATCGCCGTTTCTTCGCCGACGCTTTCCCGTCCGTTCACCGTCGTCCTCGGCGCGTCGGTGGGTCGGTGGGTCGGAGAGTGCGGCCCGGGCATCCGAGGCGACCTCAGATCGAGGCCGGCTGTGCGGGTGCGTCGGCCTGGGGCCGAAACGGTTCTGAACAGGCGTTTCGGTAACAGGTCCGACGTGGGCGGGATCCGCTTGCGTCGTGGTGCGGCTACTGTGCGGCCATGGTCTGGAACCGGCGCGGGAACACCGACGGCGGGGCGTCGTCCGGTCGCGGCGGCACGAAGCGTGGTGGCAGCCCGCCGGTGGTCCGCGACGACGGCGACCGGCACCGGCGTAAGGCCGGCGGGGACACCGGGGACCGTCCCGTCGAGTTCGGCGACTGTTCGACCTGCAACGGCAAGGGCGAGATCGAGTCCGGACGCCAGGAGGTCGACGAGGACGGCCGTTTCCTCGGCAACGCGGTCGTGCGATGCCTGGTCTGCGATGGCACCGGGCGGGTGGGCACCTGATGGGCGTCGGCGGCCGGCCCGGCCGTGGTCGCCGCGGCGGCGGCCGTCTCGTCCCGATGATCAGCGTGACGGCCTGCCGGGAATGCCGCCGGGCCCGCGGCGCGGCGCTCGCCGGAGTCCGCGGCGCCCGCCCCTCGCCCCGCGACGGCTCCGGTCACTGCCCGCATGGCCTGGTCGACCGCACCGTCTGGGCGCAGGGCGAAGGCCCCGGCTCCGCACCGCCGGGGGACCCCACCACCCCCGGTGATCGCCCCCGCGGCCCCGTCTGACCGACCCGCCCGTCCACGGTCCGGCCTCCGACGGGCCGATGTCGAAGGGGCCGACGTCGAAGCCTGGTCGACAGGCCCGACGAGAACCGGGGGCAGCGTCCAGGCTCCGCGGCCAGGATGGCGGTGGCGACCGGGCGGCGCCAGGCCAGGGCGCGCGGAGCGGCCCGTGGTCATGGCACAGGGTGGGGACGGGGACGGGGTTGGCGGAGGTCGGGGCGGCGCTGGAGCGGTGGCAGGTGCAGGTGTACCTGGCCGCGATCGGGCTCGGCGTGCTGGTGGGGCTGGTGTCGCCGGGGGTCGGGTCGGGGCTGGAGCAGGCGGTGAGTCCGCTGATAGCGGCGGTGCTGGTGGTGAACTTCGTCGTGGTGCCCGTGGTGGTCGCAGCCCTCCTGCCACTGCTGCCGGACGACCGGGCGCTGCGCCTGGACGTGCTGCTGGTGCTGTTGTGCCCGTGCGTGGACTGGGTGGTGGTGTTCGGTGGGCTGGGCGGCGCACGGCGGGTACAGCTGCTCGCGGTGACGCCGCTGCTGCTGGTCACGCAGCTGGTGCTGCTGCCGGGCTATCTGAGGGTCCTTTTTGGCCCCGAGCTCGGGGACGTGGTGCGGGTCGGACCGTTCCTGTCGGCCTTCGCGTGGTTGATCGCCGTCCCGCAGCTGCGGGCGTGGCTGGTGCAGGCGGGGGTGGCTCGCCGTCCGCGTGGCTGGTTCGCGGCCGCGGCGGCCGGTACGGACGTGGCGATGGTGCCACTGCTGGCCGCGACCCTTCTCGCTGTGATCACCTCGCAACTGCCCCGGCTCCGCGCCGGTGGTGGTGGGGGTGGTGGTGGCCCGACTGTTCGGCCTGGACGCGCCGGCCGGACGGGGGGTGGTGTTCAGCGGTACCGCCCGCAACACCCTCGTCGTGGTGGGGCTGGTGGAGGCGGGCGTGCGCGGCTCACCGTTGTCGAGTCCGTCGTTCTTGGCCGTCATCATCTCGACCAGGCCTCGGGCCATCGCCGCCGACCAGCCGACGCCGACCAGGCCGTCGTACTGCTCCTGGACGCTGATCCGCTGGTAGCGGATGGGGCGGCCGAACACGTCCGACATGATGTCGGCCAGCTCGTGACCGGTCAGGTCCTGCGGGCCGAGGACGGCGACGCTGCCCTGGCCGGTCCAGGTGTCCTCGCGTAGCAGGTCGGCGGCGCGAGCGGCGATGTCGCCGGTGGCGCAGGTGGGGAGCGCAGGTGGGGGAGCGCAGGTCACCGTTCGCGGTGGAGGCGATCACGCCCTGGTCGCGGATCGCGGTGATCTGGCGCGGCCGTCAGTGCCGCCGTCGCCGTCGGCGTCGGCGTCGGCGTCGGCGAGCAGGTGGGTCAGCAGTTGGCGGCCGATGCGGCTGGTCGGCGCGGTGACAACAATCATGATCTGGTTTCTCCAGGGAATGCGGCTGATGTAGCGAGGCGGCTGTGCGATAGAGGTGCGCGAGCTGCGGTATTTTGTGGCCGTCGCCGAAGAACTGCATTTCGGCCGGGCCGCCGAGCGGCTCGCGATGGCGCAGCCGCCGTTGTCCCGGGCGATTCGTGAGCGGGAGCGGCGGCTCGGGGCTCGGCGGCTCGGGGCTCGGCTGCTGGAACGCACCACCCGCCGGGTCGCGCTCAAGGCCGACTACGACGCGGGCATGCTGCCCGCCATCCTCGCCGCCTACCGCGAGCAGGAGACGACGATCGAGGTGGAGTTGCTGCTCGGCGGGTTGGGCGAACAGGAGCGGGCGCTGCGCGACGGTCGGGCCGATGTCGCGCTGCTGCCGACCCCGGCCGAACCCCGCGGTCTGGAACTCGAACCGGTCCTGATCGAGCCGCGGCTGGTGGCACTCGCCGCCTTCGTCCGCGCCGCCGGCGGCGTGGCCGCGGCCAGAGCCCGCGAAGGAGCTCCGCAGCGCACGGACCCCTCGGGCGGCACCGGTACGGCCGGTCCCGGGGGCGCGGTGGGCGGGGCGGTCGGGTCGGTGCCGCTGCCGGCCGCCGCGGGGGCGTAGCGGCGTCCGACGCCTGGCATCCGGCCGACGGCTGACAGCCGCTGGTCGATGGGATTCGGCTATCGCCCCCGCGAGGCCGTCGAATTGCCGGTAGTGGGATTCACCCGCAGTTTTATCCGGGTGTCGGGGTTGATTCATGTCGGATGCAACAATGACGTCATCCAGTGCGGCGGCGGGGATGACCGGGTAATCGGCCCGGTCGCGTCGTCGTCCACGTTCTACGAACCACGGGGAGATGCGCAGATGACCGCTTCCACGCCCGCACCGGCACCGCCGACCGCACCGGCACCGCGGGCCTCGGTCGTCCCGGATACCGGCGGGTGGGAGTACAGCGGGGTGATGTCCGCACTGGCGCTGGGACGACAGCCGAATCCGTATCCCTGCTACCAGGTGGTCCGCGAGCGGGGGGTGTTTCTGCCCGGGGAGATCGCCGGCGGGCGGGTCACCCTGGTCACCGGGCACGCGCAGGCGTCCGCGGCGCTGGCCCATCCGGGTGTCGGGCATGGTTACCGCGATGGTGTGAGCTACCGCGGCACCATGGAGGACGGCCTTGGCTCGCTGCTGCGCGCCGACCCGCCGGACCATGGTCGGTTGCGCCGGCTGGTCGGGCGGGCGTTCACCCCGGGGGTGGTCGCCGCCCTCGCACCGGGGATCACCGAGACCGCCGACGACCTGCTCGACGAGGCGCTCGCGCAGGGTGAGGTCGACGCGGTCACCGCGTTCACCCGGCCCCTGCCACTGCGGGTGATGTGCCGACTGCTCGGGGTACCCGACGTCGATGAGCCCCTGTTCGGCGAGTGGGCGGACGCGCTGGCCCGCGGTCTGGACCCGCGACCGACGTTGAGCGAGCAGGAGAACGCGGCCCGCCAGTCCGCGACCGTCGGTTTCGAGGCCTACTTCCGGGGCCTGCTCGCCGACCGGCGGGCCCACCCCCGCGCGGACCTGCTCAGCAGCCTCGTCGCCATCCACGACGAGGACGGCGACGCGCTGACCGAGACGGAGCTGCTGGAGCTGTGCACGCTGCTGCTCGTCGCGGGCTACGAGACCACGGTGAACCTGCTCGGCGCCAGCATCCTCGCCCTGGCCGACCATCCCGCGGCGCTCGCCGCCCTGCGCGCCGACCCGACGCTGATCGGCCCCGCCGTCGAGGAGGTGCTGCGCTACGACCCGCCGGTGCAGATCATCGGCCGTACGATCCTGGCGGACCTCGCGATCGACGGCCATGAACTCACCCAGGGTGAGGGGCTGCTGATGCTGGTCGGCGCCGCGAACCGCGACCCGGCCGCCTACGACGAGCCGGACACCTTCCGCATCGACCGGTTCACCGGGACGGGACGGGCCCGGCGCCATCTCGGTTTCGGCATCGGCATCCACTACTGTCTGGGCGCGCCCCTGGCCCGCATCGAGGCCGACCTCGCCCTGCGCGCCCTGCTGCGCCGCACCAGCGCGATCACCGTCGCCCGCGACCAGGTGACCTTTCGCAGCCAGATCGTCGTCCGCGGCGTGCGCACGCTGCCGGTGCGGCTGACGGCCTGAGCGTGGCGCCACCGCCCGTGGCCAGGCATCCGGACGGGCCCTGGCCGCCGGCGGGCGTCCCGAACCGATCGTGATCCAGGTGGTGTGGTTGAACGGCGCACGACCCGCGGATGGCGGGTTGGTGCTGCTGGCGGCGTGTCGCGGACGGAAATTCCTATGAAGCAATCAGGAGCCGCCGCAGGGGACGCCACGTGGTCGACGATCGGCGACGATCCGGACTGCCGGTGATCGAACCGGCGGTCCGACGCGCCCGCGGAGGCAGCGCATGAGCACCACCATCCTGGATCTACCCGAACCCGGTCGAGCACCCGTCGACCTGGACCCGCAGGAATACCTCGCCGCGCTCATGCGCTGGCACTTCGACGCGCGGACGGGCAGCCCGTTCTGGCTGCGCCGCGCCCGCGACCTCGAGTTCGACCCGATCGCCGACGTCCGCACGTTCGACGATCTGCGCCTGTTCCCGAACGTCGTCGACGAGTTCCGGGACGTGCCGGTCGAGGACCTGATTCCACGCGGGCTGACCGGCGCCGACCGGGTGATCGCCGGTGTGTACGAGTCCGGTGGGACGACCGGGCTGCCCAAGCGCTTCGTCATGTTCGACCGCTGGATGGAGTTCGCCCTGGGCTGGGACGAGGCGCACTACGCGCCGCTGGGCCAGGCGAACGTGCTCGCCGTCGCCCCGAGCGGCCCGCACATGTTCGGCGAGTTCGCCCGCCGCCGCGCCCGCCGCCAGAACGGGGTGCTGTTCTCCCTCGACCTCGACCCGCGGTGGATCAAAACGCTGCTCGGTCGCGGCGACATCGCCGAATCCGAACGCTACGTCGAGCATCTCGTCGACCAGGCCGCGCATATCCTGCACACCCAGAACGTCGGTATTCTCATCACCACCCCGCCGCTGCTGGAACGCCTTTCCCGCCGCGACGACCTCGTCGAGGCCATCCGCAAGGGCGTCCGCTACATCTGCTGGAGCGGCGCGCATCTCGACGCCGACACCCGCGACCTGTTCCGCAACGAGATCTTCCCCGGTATTCCACTGAAAGGTCTGTACGGCAGCACCACCATTCTCGGGATGTCCCGGGAACGCGACGTCGAACGCGCCGACGGCCTCGCCGCCTTCGACCCGCCGAGCCCGTACATCGTGTTCCGGGTCGTCGACCCCGACACCGGCGACGACGTGCCCGACGAGCAGCGCGGCCAGGTCGTCATGAACCACCTCACCAGGTACGCGTTCATCCCGAACAACCTGGAACGCGACCACGCCCTGCGGATCGCACCGCCGTCCGGCACACCCGGCGCGCCCGGTGCGCTCGGCGTTTCGGTCGCAGACGTCGGCCCGGTCGCCACCTTCGCCGAGCACACCGTCATCGAAGGGGTCTACTGATGGCCGCCCACCCCCAGCCCGAAGCACCCCTGCAGATCGATGCGCTCGGGGCGGCCGGGCCGTACCGCAGCCGCACCCGGGCGCCGCTGACCGCGGTGTCCGGCGCACCGATCGGTGAGATCTCCCAGGCACCGGCGCTGTACGTGCGCCGCACCCTCGCGGCGATGCGGGCCGCGCCGGTCATACCCCGCGACGAGCGGCTGACCGCGATGGAACGGGCCGCGGACGTCTTCGCCACCGCCACCCTCGGCGGGTTCGACCCGGATGGCTATGTCGAGCTCGTCTCGACCGCCTCCGGGGTGCCGAGGGCGGTCGTGCGCCAGTCCGTCGAGTGGATCACCGATGTGCTGCGCTCGCAGCGGGAGGTCCTCGACCTCGCCCGTCCGACGGGGGCCGTCGGCGACTGGCGTGACGGACGCACCCACGCGGGCGCCGCGGTGTGGGCGCGCCGCGGTGACCTGCTCGCCGTGCACGCCGCGGGCAACACCCCGGCGGTGCACGGCCTGTGGCCGGAGGCGCTCGCCCTGGGCTACAAGGTGGTCGTGCGTCCGTCGTCCCGCGAGCCGTACACGGCGTTTCGGCTGGTGGCGGCGCTGCGCGCGGCCGGCTTCCCACCGGCGACGATCACGTTGCTGCCCACCGACCACAGCGTCGCCGACGTGCTCATCAGCGAGTCGGACTTCGCGATCGTCTATGGCGGGCAGGACGTCGTCGACAAGTACAGCGCCATCCCCACCGTCCTGCCCCAGGGCCCCGGACGCTCGAAGATCCTGGTCACCGCGGACGTCGACTGGCGCGACAAGGTCGACCTGATCGCAGACTCGGTCAGCCACCTCGGTGGGACGGCCTGCACCTGCACCACCGCCGTGCTCGTCGAAGGCGACCCCGGGCCGCTGGCCGAAGCCCTCGCCGACCGCCTGGGCCGCATCCCGAGCCTGCCCGCCGACGACCCGCGGGCCACCCTCACCGTGCAACCCACCGCGTCCGTCGTCGAGATCGACCGCTACCTGCACCGGGTGGCCGGCGACGCCCGGGCGCTGCTCGGCGGTGACACCATCGTCGACGAACTACCCGGCGGCGGCGCGGTGCTGCGCCCCGCCGTGCACCTCGTCGACACGGCCACCGCCCCCCAGCTCGGCGTCGAACTGCCGTTTCCCTGCGTGTGGGTCGGCCCGTGGCAGCCCTCCGACGGCCTCGCCCCGCTGCGTGACACCCTGGTCCTGACCGCCATGACCACCCGCGGCGAGCTGATCGACGCCCTGCTGGACGAGCCGTCCATCACCAACGTCTACGTCGGCGACCACCCGACGACCTGGCTACGCCCCGGCGTCCCCCACGACGGCTACCTCGCCGACGTACTGATGCGCACCAAGGGCATGATCCGCTCGGCGTGACCCATGTGACCCCACCGCAGCGTCAGCCCCGCACACCGGTGACCCGGCCCGGCATCTGTGTCGCCTGTGCGATCCGTGCGTCACTGGTGCTCACCGTACCAGTGTGATCACGTCCGGCCGGTGTGCCGGTTACCGCCGTGCCTGGATGGGACGCGGAGCGGTCCGGCAGCGCCGGATTGCGGCCGTATCACTGCCAAAGTCATGGCATGCCGAGGGAAATTCGGGGAATTCGGCCTCGAGATTCCGAACAACCCTCGGCGTGTGGCCGAACAACCCTCGGCGTCCGGCCGCCGCCCGGTTTCTCGCCCGCCGAGGGCCGTCCGCCGTCAGTGGTCGGCCCTCGGC
>NZ_JALKFW010000215.1:0-20776 GCF_023243055.1 Frankia sp. AgPm24
CCCGCTTCACCACCCGACTTCCCATACCTGGCAGAATACACGATTCCCCGGTCATTCTGGCAGCCGAGTTGACGCGCCAACCCCGCCCTGAAGGACGGGGCCTGCGCG
This sequence comes from Frankia sp. AgPm24, assembly GCF_023243055.1. Classification (NCBI taxonomy): domain Bacteria; kingdom Bacillati; phylum Actinomycetota; class Actinomycetes; order Frankiales; family Frankiaceae; genus Frankia; species Frankia sp. AgPm24. Next base: position 109 of record NZ_JALKFW010000215.1, read on the forward strand.
CTACGTTTCCCGGTCACCGTCGACGTTGTGGATGAGCACCGTGGTGACGTCAGGGGCAGATGTCGGTGACCGCCAGGGGATGGGGTGCGAAACGGCGGGCGGTCCAACTGGTCAGATCGGTCATGGAGGCACCGAGGACGGTGCCGTGGTTCGCCTGTGGATAGCGCCGGTAGTCCACGGTGGTGCCCGTGGCGCACAGGCGGCGCACGACGCGGTCGGTGTCCTGGCGGCGGATCACCGTGTCGCGGTCACCTTGCAGGATCAGCGTCGGTGCCATGCGGCGGGTGACCTCGTCCCGTTGCCGGGCGAAGGCGGTCGCGAACGGGGTCAGACGCAACGGGTTCTGCCGGAACGCGGCCCCCACGGGAACCCCGTTGCTCGCGGCCAGCAGGTCCGGCGCGCAGCGGGTCCGGGCGATGGCGAGCAGGCGACGACCCTTCGGGGTCAGGTAGCTGTTGAGGTTGATCCGGTGGTCAGCGTCGGCGGCGCCGATCATCGCGAGCAGCAGGTAGGCGACACCATCCGAATGGTGCTCCAGGGCGGTCAGCGATGCGGGCAGATCGGCCAGCGGGGCGGTCGCGATCACCCCACGAACTTGCAGGTCAGGTGCATAAGCGGTGGCCTGTGCCCCGGCGGAGAGCACTGCCTGCCCACCCTGTGAATAACCCCAGAGGACGACGTCGCGCCCAGCCCCGCTGGCCCTGATGGCACGCGCGGCCCGGACGATGTCCAGTGCCGCCCGGCCCTCCGGCCCGGCCACGTAGATGGCGTGCTCCCCGGGGGTGCCCAGGCCCGCGTAGTCCGTGAGGGTGACCACATAGCCCGCGCGGACGAGGGAGAACGTCCACGCGGCGGCGGCCAGCGGCGGCTCGGCTACGGACGGCGCGCAGGAGTCGGCGACCCCGGTCGTCCCGTGCGCGAACGACACCACCCGACGCCCACCGGTGGGCACCGCCGTGGCTGTGGACAGCGCCGTGGTCACCGTGGTCACCGTCGCCGTGGTCACCGTGCTTGCCGCGGTCACCGTCGAACCTGTGGGCACCGTCTTCGCGGTGGGCACCGTGGGCACCGTGGGTGCTGTGGATATCGCCGGGGCGGTCGGGGCGAGGACCAGGCCGGACACCAGCGCTGTCGAGGAGGAGAAGGTCCGCGACCGGTAGACGATCCGCCAGGCTCGGATTCCGGGTGGTGCGCCGCGCACCTCGGTCTGCTCGACCAGGTCTCCTGGCCGCCCGGGTCCGCTGGGCGAGGGGGGGCCGTCCGGGCTCGCACCGGCGGGCCGTCCACAGGCGGTCAACGGAACCAGGCCGAGGAGCAGAACGATCAGTGGCAGCCGCATCCCGCGGCGGGGGGAACCACCACTCACGGGCAGTCGCGGAAAACGCACACAATAAGCGTATGGTTCACGATCGGCAAGCTGATAGCGGGGTTTGACGTCACCCCTGATCCAGGTAACCCGGATCGCGAATTGCACCGTTTGTGCTGGTCCGAGTGATCTCGCTGGCCGCTGGTCGGTGTGTCTGGTTGGTGTCCGATCGGGGCCGGAACGAGTCAGCCGTGGGCGGTGTGACCGCAGGTACTCGCCAGCATCTCGCCAGCGTCTCGGCGGGCGGATCTTCGCTGCCACCGAAGGTGCGGGCGGTGCTCCCGGGCGGAGCCGAAGCTGTGGAGCTTCTGTGGATCTCGGTCAGATGCCCATGGGCGATGGCCGGTCACGGGCAACGGGTGGATACCCTTACGGTGTCCGCAGGCGGGTGCGGTGCGGCGGCCGGTGGTTGCCGCGGTCGGAACAGTTCGTTCATCCCGTCGTCCCGAAACCGGCGGAGGCCCGCTCTCGTGACCACACTGGCGTCGAACACGCTCGCTCTCGGACCAGATGCGCTCAGTGCCGACAGCCTGGTCAAGGCAGGTCTGGTCATTGTCCTACTGATCGTCTTCGCCGAGTCGGGCCTGTTGATCGGCTTCTTCCTGCCCGGTGACTCGCTGCTGTTCACCGTTGGCATGCTGATTTCCCGGGACGAGGTCTCCACGCCGCTGCCGGTGGCGGTGATCCTCATCGGCCTGGCCGCCGTGGCGGGTGACCAGGTGGGCTATCTCATCGGGCGCAGGATAGGACCGTCGTTGTTCAGCCGGCCGAACTCGCGGTTGTTCAAGCGCGAGCATCTGGAGCAGGCGAACGAGTTCTTCGCGAAGAACGGCCCCAAGTCGATCGTGCTGGCGCGGTTTGTTCCGATTGTGCGGACCTTCACCCCGGTCATCGCCGGGGTCGGTGGGATGAACTACCGGGTGTTCGCGATCTACAACGTCATTGGTGGTCTGCTCTGGGGCTGCGGGATCACCCTGCTCGGCTACTTCCTGGGCTCGGTCGACTTCATTCACGACAACATCGAGGCGATGCTCATCCTCGTGGTCGCCTTCTCGGTGCTGCCGATGGGCATCGAGATGCTGCGCGCGCGCCGTCGCCGCGCCAAGGCCGGCCCGCCCGCCACCGGCGCGGGCCCGGCCGCCCCGGCGGGCGATGACTGGCGGGACGACGCCGACGCGCCGGGTACCGCGAACGGTGCTGGTGCGAACGGTGCTGGTGCGCAGATGGTGGAACCGCTCGAGCCGCTCGAGCCGGAGCTGCATGGGCAGCCGTTCGACTCGTCCGCCACGATGCGGATGCGGCGTGGCGGTGGCAGCGCAAGCGGTGGGAGCAGTGGCGGCGGTCGGCACTCCGCCGGGTACCGCAACTAGCACGCTGTCCCTGACGGCGGACTGAAAAAGCCTCCGCGACGAGCCGGGGCTCGCGGGAGGCAGCAGACTTCGGGTCCCGGCGGGCTCCACACCGATACGGGGGGAGTCGGCGGGACGCCCGCCGGGACTCGTCAACCGTATCGGCTTGGCGCGGGACTGTCGCCCGACCGGGGCGGGTGCCGCAGATATTCGAACGCAGAGACGCAGGTAGCGCACAGGATTTTCGATAATGTGACGATCGTCTCACCCTCGTCGGAGGTGGGTCGACGGTGGGCCTACTCGGTGTCGGGCCTACAGGGCGTCGGTCCCACGCTCGGCGGTGCGTACCCGGGTCAGCGAGTCGACCGGCAGCACCCACATCTTGCCCGCCCCGCTCGACGGCGTCGCCGCCACGCGTTGAATGATGCTGAGCACGTCCTCGACATCGGTATCCGCGACCACACATTCGAGGCGTACCGACAGCACGGACTCGTCGTGGAAGCGCCGGCCGCGGTAGGTCTCGGTGCGCCACAGCTCCGTACCAAAACCAGTGACCTGGCTGATTGTCATACCCTGGATACCGAAGGTGCCGAGTGCGGCGCGGACGTCGTCGACCCGGTACGGGCGCAGAACTGCGGTGACCAGCTTCACGGTTGCCTCTCGTCCGTTGGTCACACCGCTGGTGTCGACCGCCTCGTCCACAGCGTAGAACCGGCAGATAACGAGCCTGTCTCCGGATTGTCATCGACGCGCGCACCGTGAAGCGCACAGCGAAAGGAAAGACCATGGCCCTGCTCGACCGCGGCACCGCCCCGGACCCGTACGACGTGCTGCCCGTGCGCCCGACGTTCACCGTCACCAGCTCCGACCTCGTCGACGGCGCCGCCATGCCGACCGCGCAGGTGCATGACAGCGCCGGTGGGCAGAACATCTCCCCGCAGCTGACCTGGTCCGGCGCCCCGGAGCAGACCGAGAGCTTCGTGGTGACCTGCTACGACCCGGACGCGCCGACCGGCAGCGGCTTCTGGCACTGGGTCCTCGTCGACCTGCCAGCCGGCACCGGCGAACTGCCGACCGGCGCGGGCAGCGGTGACCTCTCCGGGCTACCGGCCGGCGCCTACCACGTCCGTAGCGACCTGGGAACGAAGCGCTACGAGGGCGCCGCGCCGCCGCAGGGCGATGTGCCGCACCGCTACGTGTTCACCGTGCATGCAGTCGACGTTCCCAAGCTGGAGATCAACGACGAGGTGACGCCGGCCGTCGTCGGGTTCAATCTGGCCTTCCACACGCTGGCCCGCGCGGTGCTGCGGGTGACCTTCCAGCACTGACGGCCCGCCGCCCGGCACCTGAGTGCTTGCCGGGCCAGGATCGTTTCGATCGCGTTTCCGGGACGTTCCCGCTGGATGCGGCCCCCGGCCGCGGCTGGACCGGCCGATCGGCGCCCGACGGTGCCTGCCGTCATTGGCATAGGCCCGCCGCAGCGGGGGAGTCTGAAAAGGACTCACGGTCGGGAGGACTGCATGGGCGACGGCAGACAGCGAGACGAGCTCGGCGCGGCGTTCGCGAACGACGCGCGTCGGATCTGGGAGGTGGCCGAACCGATTCACGCGGTCATCTACTTCCATCCGGCGGTGGCCCGGTTCGGCGCGGAGGCCGGCTGTCACGGATTCTGGATGAGCTATGTCGGGATGCGGGCGGCGCCGCTCGGCGCGGCCTCGGCCGCGGCGATCACCGCGACCTTCTACACGTTCGCCCCTCGGCGGATCGCCAGGTCCGTGCCGGATGTCTGGGCCTACTCGTCGCCGGCGCGGCTGCTCGACGCCCGCCTGGCGGCCATGGACGACGTCCTACGCGATCTGTGGGGGCTGGAGGCGACGGGGGCGGCGGTGCGCCGCGCGGCGGAGCTCGCGGGCCGGGCCGCCGCGGCCGCGGTGACCGCGGGCCGGCCGATGGCGGCCGCGAACGCCGCGCTGCCCATCCCCGGTGAGCCGCATCTGGCGTTGTGGCAGGCGCTGACCGTCCTGCGTGAGCATCGTGGGGACGGGCATCTCGCCGCCCTGGTGCGCTCCGAGGTCGGGCCGTGCGAGGCGCTCGTGCTCGCCTCGGCGACGGGACGCAGCCCCGCCGAACAGTCGCGGATGTCGCGTGGTTGGAGCGAAGGGGAATGGGCCGCCGCGGTGCGTGCCCTGGCCGGCCGCGGCTGGCTGCATCCGGATGGCTCGTTGACCTCGCTCGGCGCCCAGGCCAGCGCCGAGATCGAGAACGTGACCGACCTGCTCGCCGCCGGACCGTACCGGGTGCTGACCCGGCCGGAACGCGACGAGTTGTACGAGACCCTCTACGGGCTCGCCGAGCGGGTCGCCGTCGGCGGCGGATTCACCTGGCCCAACCCGATCGGGCTGGACTGGCCGCCGCCGTCGGCGCTGTCGGTCGACCGGCTGCGTCAGCCCGCGGAACTGGGCTCCACCGACGGGTAGCCGTAACCGCCGGGGTACGGCTCGCCGCTGGCGTCCGGCTGGTCGTGGCCCCCCTGGTGATGGTCCCCGCGGCCCGCGACCGCACCATCGGCGAGCTGGCCGACCCCGGCACCGTCGCTGAACGCGGCGGTGCCGAACGTGCTGGGGCCGGGTGGCAGGGCGGCCTCGAGGTCGGGCGGGTCGAGTTCGGCGGGGTCGAGGTCGTCCGGCGTCAGGTTGGTGTCGTCGACCTCGCCGTGCATCTTCGACCCGTTCAGCACGACCGGGATCTCCAGGTCACCGACGACATGCTCGACGTAGAACGCCCGGGCGCCGATGAGCCACAGCGCGAACCCCGGGTCGAGCCGCGGCAGCAGGTCGGCGGCGACATCGGTGAGGCCCAGCGCCTCCTGGGTGTCGGAGATCTGGTCGGAGGCCTGCTTGTACAGGATGCGGATCGCGGTCTCGGCGAGCAGACCCTTGGCGATCTCCACCGAGTCGGGGGAGGCGGAGAGCAGGTCGGAGATGCGGTGCGCGACGATCGCGTTCGCGCATCCCCACTGGCGGGCGAGCTTCTGCTGGGCGGACAGCCGGCGCACAAGCCCGGCGAAGCGCATCAGCCGCCAGCACTCGTCGTAGACGACGTAACGCTGCACGCCGTCCTGGCGCATCAGCGCCGCTTCCATCCAGGCCTGCGCACAGGTCATGATCAGCGCGAGCATCTCGTCGCTGCCCTGGACCCGCTCCAGGTTGAGCACCGCGATCGGCCGGTCGAAGTCCAACGGGGACGTCGTCGGCCCGTCGAACAGACCGCCGAGCGCGCCATGGGTGAGCCGGCGCAGGGTGAGGGTGGCATCCCGGGAGGCGTCGCGCAGTTCGATGGCGGTCATCGGCAGGTCGACGCAGTCCGCGTCGGTGGGGTCGGTCATCGCCTCGAGGACGTGGGGCAGCAGCGGGGTGGCCCAGCGTTCGGGGTCGGCGCCGGTGATCTGCCGGGTGACGACGTCGAGTGCGAGGTCCACGGCGGTGTGCTCGGCCGGGGTCAGCGGCACGCCCTTCGCCGTCTCGATCAGCGACGACAGCAGCGCGGACCGGGCTCGTTTGACCTCACGGGCCCAGTCGGCGTCGGCGATGCCACGCGGTCGCGGCGGGGCGTCCAACGGGTTGAGCCGGGTCGCCATGCCGGGGCCGATGTAGGTGGGTTCGCAGCCGAGCCGGCGGGCGAGCCGGGTGTACTCGCCCTTGGGATCACAGGGCACCGCCGCCTGGTAACCGAACGCCGCGCCCCGCGAGATCAGCGTCTTGAGCAGCGCCGACTTGCGGGAACCGACCGCGCCGAACACGGCGAAGTTCGGGTTCTCGATGACCTGCTGGCGGTAGAGCTCGAACACGTCGAAGTCGAACGAGTTGCCCGACCAGACATGCCGGCCGATGTACATCCCGGGAGCGTCGAGCCCCGAGTCGACGACGAACGGGTAGATGCCGGCGATCTGCGCCGTCGTCTCCATGTGCGCGGGCAACCGCAGCTTGTGGTAGTTACGCCCGGCGAACTGGCCCATGATGCGCGGTGGCTGGGCGCCGCGGCGCAACGCCGACTGGGCCCGGCGCATCGCCGCCTTCTCCGCGGCGGCCGCGGCCTTCTCCGCCCGACGGCCGCGGCGCGGCGCGGCCTGCTGCCCTCGAGCTGAGCCGCGTGGACGGCGCGGGCCGCCACCCAGATCGACGAAGCCCTCGGCGTCTCGTCCCGGATCGTGGGAGGCGGCCTCGTAGGCCGCCATCTGGTAGCCGTCGGGGTCGAGGTCGTCGAGGTCGATCACGTCATCCGCGTCGCCGTCCCAGTACTCGTCATCGTCCGCATACTGGTCGCCGGCACCGACACCGGCGCCGGTGCCGTACCCGTCCGGGCCGTCGAGGGGGATGCGGTTGTCGTGCGCTGGGCTCATGCCACTCCTACTGCCAGCGGTAGCGCGCCGACGCTGAAGCCCTGGTCCTGCTCGCCGACGAGGCGCACCATCTCCAGGCGGCTGCGGGAAGCCAGGGTCTCGGCCTCGCCACAGGCGTCGGCGAGACCATCAAGGTCGTCGGCGGAGACCGTGACGAACCCGTGGAAGCGGAACGCGCCGAAACCGGCGATCAGCTCCTGCTCGCGACGTTCGACCTCATCGGCTTCGGCCACATCCCGCTGGGTCGTGACCTTGCCGACCTTGTCTCGCATCTGCTGCTCACCGAGGTGAGCCATCCGTCGACGGTTCACCGACTTCTCCGCCTTACGCCCGGGGAGCGGCTCCACGATCAATGACACGGTACGCCGACAGGTGGTCTCCATCAGCAGCGGGGCGAGGAACGCCGCCGGCGACGGAACACGCGGCCACCCGTTGATCCAGTACGTGGTGTGGTAACCGGAGTCGGTGCGGTAGTGATCCCAGGCGGTGACCGTGCGGACCGGCCCGGCGACGGCCGGGTCGATGCCGGACGCGAGGCCCTTGAGCCCACCGGCGAGGTCGGTGCTCGCACCACCCCGGGCGTCGATCATCTCGATCGAGTACGGATCGTAGGTGGTGCGAATGACAGCGGCGAGTGCCCGTGGCGGCAGCCAGCCCACCGTGCTGATGGACGCGCGGGCCAGCGCCGCCTCCATCGTGCGCAGCTCACCGAGCAGGACGGCACAGGCAGCCTGGTCCCCGCCGCCGGCCCGCTGAATGGCACGGCGGGCGTCCTTGGCGCGCAACTGGAACGACAGGTAGGTCTCGTGCCGCTGGGCGACCGGCCCGGCCGCGTCGATCACCTGTTGGTAGGCGTTGGCGACCCACGAGTCGTCGTGGTGACCGCGGACCCGCCAGTGCCGCTGCAACTGGTCACCGGAGTCGGGCAGGGTCCGTTCCAGCCACTGGATGCGCGAGAGCCGACCGCCACCGGCGGTGAGCCCGGCGAGCAGCTCACCCCAGGCATCGACCCGGGCCTGCTGATCCCCGGACTCCAGCAACGCGAACTGGCTGCCCCGCACCTGCAGCACCGCGGTGTAGGTCTGCCGCTTCGCATCCTTGACGATGGCGACGTAGCGCCCACCGCCCACGGGCACGGACAGCATCACCAGGGAGGACAGCGGCCCGGGAAGGACCGTACGACTGAGCTGGTCGTCCTCGGAACCGAGCCGGAAGAACGCACCGCGGAACACCGATTCGCCCGTCACCTTCTGCATCGTGAAGCCGAAAAGAATCGGCACCCACTGGTCGAGGTTGCGATCCTCCACCCGGACGAACGCGACGAACAGCAGGGCCAGTGAGAGCAGTACCCAGACCGGAACGAAGATGAGCGGTGAGCGTAGCGCGCCGAGAACGCACAGCATCACGACGATCATCAGGCCGAGCTGCGGCCAGCGCATGCCGAGCATGACACCGCCGCGCTCGAGCGGCCCGAAGCGGTAACTGCGTTCCGAGACCATCGACTACCTCACTTGCTCCTTCGCCGCTCGCCACCGCATTGTTCCGGCCGGCGCTCCGGCCCATGTTCCTGCCTGTGCCCGGACCTGTACCCGGACCGGTGCTCCGGGCTGTCTACCTGCCCACGTGCGAGCCTGTGTTCGGGGCCTGTTCACTTGCCGCCGGTGCGGGTCGGTGGTGTGGGCGCGCCAACCCTGGGCGCCCGGGACGCGGCGGGGGCTGCCGGACGCGCCGTGGTGGTCGCCGGGCTGGCACCGCGGGTCGCGGCCACCCGGGTGGTCGTCCCCGCGGAACGCGCTGCAGCCCCGGAGCCTCCGCTGGTGCGGGCGGCCACCCCGGCCCCCGCTCGGGCGGGCTGCCGTGTGGTGGCGGCGCTGGCCGCGATCGCGGGCCGGCCACCACCGCCGCCGCCGGTCCTGACCGCCGCCGGGCTGCCGGTCCGCGGCCGTCCGGCGCTGCCTCGCACGCTGGCCGTGGCCGTGCCGGGACGTACCGGCGCACCGAGCGCCGATCCGCCGACGCCCCGACCGCTGCGCAGGGCCGCCGGCCGGGCAAGCCCTGGCTGCGTGCCGATGCCACCACCGATGCCACCGGCGAGGCCACCGCCATCGCCGAGCATTCCCCGGTTGCGGGTCTGCAGGCGGGCGCCGATACCGCGGAAGGTCTCCCGCGACGACGAACCAAGCAGCGCCCCCGCACCCTGACCGAAGGACGCCGCACTACGCCGACCGGCCGAGCCGACCGCGCGCATCAGATGCACGTCGGCGAAGCCCATCAGGTGCATGAGGACGAACGGCGCGAACACCGCGGCGATCATCACAACCGTGCCACTGAGGATCGTCAGTGTCTGGTCAACCAGTGATCCGGTGGAGTCGCTCGCCATCCCCGCGCCCAGCGCGAAAATCGCATAGATGACGGGCTTGGCGAAGATCAGTGCCAGGAGCATCTCGGTGGCCCGCTTGATCCACCCGCTGGTGGACATCGTCGGCTGCCCGGCCAGGTAAAGCGGGATGAACACCGCCATCACAATGATGGCGACCTTGCGGATGTAGAGCACGACGAACAGGGCGAAGGAGAACATCGCCACCAGCAGGGACAACACGAGATCAAGCGCGAAGTTGCCCTGTTCCGGAAGCGCCCGCAGCTGGGTCACCAGGTCGTTTCCCAGCGGTTTTCCGTCGCCGAAGGCTTCCGCCATCCCGTCGGCCGCGGTCAGGATCATCTGAAGCAACGCGAGCGCGATGAAGGACCCAATGAGCGCCGTACCGGTCGATGCCGCCGCTCGGGTGAAAAGATGCGGGTCACCCCGGACCGCACCCATGATGCACGCACACAGGAACAGGCCCGTGACGACCAGCACCGCAATCCCGAACGCAATGTTGTAGTTCTTTACAACATAATCCGCGCTGAGATTGATCGACGTCTTCTGTGCGGCAAAGCTGAACACGGCGCTGGAAAGATCTGCCGCCATCCCACAGAACGCCTGCCCCATGGAATCGAAGTAGGCTTCCACGCTCCCCGTGATCGCGCGCTTTAGCGGGTTCAGGGGATTCAGGGAGCTAAGGGATGCGGCGACGACTTCATTACCTTTAGTCACGGCCAGCTCCGACTAGTAGAAATTCCTTGAAACCTTCAGCGGCGCGCTCGGTTATATCGGGACTCGCGGGACCGTCGCTCGCGTCCGCTAGGCGCCAGTCTCCGTCACTCCAGATGACACGACAATCATCCGTTCCCCATCCTTCTCGCGGTGCTAGGTCGGGATTGGAGTTGCCGTAGATGCCAAAGCCAATGATTCCCCAGATGGTGACCTTTGCTTCATTCTCATCGTACGCTTGGACCGAATATCCGGTCGCACGTCCAATCAGAGTGAAATTCGGCGTCTGGATGGAGGGAACTCCGTATGCTTTGGCACTTTCCTTGTCGTTAGAAATTATTATATCTGAAATCTTCTTGGCGGCATCTGGTGTCGCAATCGAGCCGTACATGTTTCGGATCAAGGTGGGCTCGCGGTTACGCAGGCTGCCATTAATGGCATCGTAGTTGGCGCATGCACTCACGGCTCCTGCCTGTGTACGCGGGTAGCCGACTGGAATGCCATATTGATTGATCCGAGTGGGGATTCCAGGAACCTGACTGCGGTCGGCGGCTGAGCCATCCGGGGCGGCCGTAGCTGATGCGGCAGGTACGAGGACCTGAGTACTTGCTGAAACCTGGGGGGTGGGCGTTGTGCCCGAACTCGGCGAAGGTTGTACTGAGGCGGTGTCAGGAGACTTGGGGTTGTACGGGAGGCCGTAGCGGCCGATCACGACACCGGCGAGTGCGCTCAACGCGCTTGCGGTTACGACGATGATGATCAGCCGCCTGGCCACGATTTCGGCTACGCCCGGCAACGCCCACTCCCCTTCCACGACGGCAGGACCATCATCGCAATGTCCGCCCGCGGATACCCGGGGATCCGGTCAGAACAGCGTTGACGCTGAGGCATGGACCACGCCGGGGTCAGCGGCAGCGGAGACTTCGACGGCGGGTGGGCGCAGGTCACCGATGTTGGGCTCTGGTGCGGTGGCCGTTGCGCCGGTGACCAGGAAGAAGTTGATGAAGGCGGCGGCGGCGCCGACGAGGAATGCCAGGCCGAAGCCCGCGATGACCCCGCTCTTTCCGACCGACGAGGCGCGCTCGAGGCCCATCCGCTCGCCGAGCGCCCAGGCGATACCGCCTAGCAACACGGCCGCAACAGCGGCGATGACCGCATAGGCGGCCAGGCCGTTGACCAGGTCTTTCAGCGCGTTGATGCCAGGCGCTTTCGAGTCATCCGGCTTCACCTCAACGGCGAGGTAGACGGTCGCCTTGACGTAGGCGGCGTCGTGGATCATCGCGGTTCCTTTCTCGCGGGCAGGTCTCCGCCCGGACGATCCGGTCCGGCGATCCGCGAGGGGGCCGTGGGTGACCGTAGGTCGCCGAATGATACGCCCATCGGTGCCCCGTGATCCTCGGTAGTGGTCGGTACGCCGCTGGTGGGGCCAGTCTGCGCACGCTTCGTGATCAGGTCGACGGTGCCAGGTGAGGGTGTGCCCGGCTTCCGGCCCACTGCTTTCGGTGTTCCTACCTCGGCTTTTGCCAGGATGAAGAGGTTTTCGATGGTGGCCGCCGCAAGGCGCAGGTATGCACGCCGGGTCCGCCGCCGTAGCCGCGGGATTCGGACGGGTGTGTGCCGGCTCGGGTCCAACCGCGGGTCGTAGGGAATCCGCACCAGGGCGTCGACCTGGCGTCCGAGTCGAGCGGCGCCGGCCCGGGTGCGCGGCGACGGGCGTCCTCGGCGAGGTGCGACAACGGCCGCGACGACCAGCGGCCCCACCCCGGCCGGACGGTCACCGGCACTTTCCCGGAACGCGCGCAGCCGCATCACGGTCGCCTCAAGGTCCGCGGCCGTGGCAAGGGTGACGAGCACCACAAGGTCGGCCGCCTGTACGGCGACGTCGGTGAGGGGCGCGTCGGTCGGAGCATCGACGAGGACCAGCGGATACGAGTGCGCGAGCATGCCCAACGTCGAACGCAGACCGCCGGCGGTCACGGTCGGCTCGTCGGAGCCATGCACGACGGGCAGGGCCGCGGACGTCTCGGTGCCCCCCGGCAGTTCCCGGGCGAGATGGCCGGCGTCGCGTCGCATGGGCAGCACGTCGAGGTCCCGGGCGCTGCCCGAACGCTGCCCACCGATCAGCAGCCGCAGTTCGGCGGGCGACCCCTCCCCGATCTGGTGGCGGATGACATCGGCGACCGTCGTCGTCCCCGCGGAGCCGACGCGGCTGGTCAGCGGATCGCCGCGCGGTTCGTTCTCCTCGGTGGACGCGGCCGCCGCGCTCGCGGTGCCGGCCGGGCCGGGGCCGGTGTCGAGGTCGGGTTCGCCCGGCCACAGGTCGACCGCGAGAACAGGCTGGGCGCGCATGCCGGCGAGGGTCAGACCTATCACGCCGGCCAGGGTCGTCGTTCCCGAGTACGGAAACAGCGAGGTCACGGCGATCCGCCACGACCCGGGCAGCGGAAGACGGGAGCGATCCCGGATGGACAGCCGTACCGGGACCTCGTCCTGCGGCTCCGGCACCGGACCGGTGGCTTGCGGTTCGGACGGCTCCGAGACCGGCAGATGACGCGAGCCGGGCCGATGCTTCGGTGTCGGCGCGCTCGTCTCACCGTGGTTCGTGGTCTCGGGAATCACGCCGCGTGCGGGCCTGACGGAGCTCGCGGCACCCGTCGGGCCAGCGGCCTCGGGCGGCACGGTGCTCGCCGGCTCCACGGTGCTCGCCGGCTCCACAGTGGTGTCCGCGGTGAGGTCAGCCTCTGCCTCGGTCGGCCCCACGGGCGCGGGTGGTTCGGCGTCGACAGGCCGCGGTTGGACGAGCGGGGCGTAACCAGGCGGCTGCGCGTTGGCGGGCGGTGGACCCACGACGGGGCTGACGGTCGGTGGTGTCACCGTGGGTGGTGGTGCTGTGGGTGGGGCCGGACGGGCCGGCTGCTCGACGGGCAGCGATCCGCTCGTCGGGTGGACAGCCGGCGGCAGATCGGCGTCAACCGGCGGTGGACCGACCAGGGGTGGACCGACCAGGGGTGGACCCACCAGGGGTGGGCCGACCAGTGGCGGATCGAGCAGCGAGGGGACGGCCGGCGGCGGATCGACCAGCGGGGGGGCGGTCGGTGGTGGACCGGCCGGCGGGATGGGGGCGGAGCGGGGCGGAGCCGACGCGCGCGGTGGACGGCTGCGTCGCGGGGTGCTGCCAGTGCCGGTGCCCGAGGTCGATCTGTCCTCCCCGGAGCGTGCGGACGCATCGGTGCCGGACGGTCGGGGAGGGCGGTCGGCATCCGGCTGGGCGCGGGGGGCGACCGCGGAGGGGCGCCCGGCCCGCCGCCCCCGACCACTCCGGGAGCGACCACCCTCCGTTACTCCTGGTGTCGCTGCGCGGTCGGACGTGACGTCCGTTTCGGTTGCGCTGTCCGCACCCGGGTCATCGGCCGATGTCGCATCATCGAGGTGGAATGCCTCGTTTTGCCATGCCTCGTCGGCTGGCTGGGCCGGGTCAGGCTCGGTCCGCCGTCGATGGCGCCGGCGGCCGGTACGTGCGTGGGGAAGCAGATCGGCGTCATCGACACCGACTGTGACATCCATCCCGTATGGGTCATCGGGGTCGGATGCCCGCTGGTTGCGGGAGGCCGCGGACGGGAGGCGGGCTCCGATGAGGGAAACCGGTCGTGCATCGCCTTCCTCGCCGTGCGGTGCCTGTGGCACTTCGCTCACGCGCCGTCGCCCTCCCGGCTCTCTCATGGTTAGCTAGTGCCAGTTACCGTTACTTACTGTTACTTATCTTGGACTGTGGTCGGATCGATGTAACACGAGCTGTTCGAGTATGACAAGCTCAGGTTGAGGCTATCCAGGACATGTGGGTCGGTGTAACTTCCGGAACCGGACAGTCATAAGCCCAACGGTCCGAACGGCCCGGATGGGCGGCCGGCTCATCCGTCGACGTTCGGTCACCGAGGTCGGTCCACCTCGGCTTGGCCATCGTGGTCACGCAAAGCAGTCAAGTGTGTCGATCATGCCGCAGGTGGTGCCGGTGGCGCGCGGGTTTCGGTGAAGAGCGGGCACGGTGAGAAGAGCAGGCACGGTGAAGGGAGCATCGGTGGCGCAGGACGGCTACTCGATGACGGCACGTCCGTCGTCCAGCCGCGCCGGGCTGCCGGCTGGTACGGCCCCGCCGCTGCGTGGCACGCCTGCCGGGAGTTCGCCGTCGCGCTCAGGGGCAGGTGGCGCGGGCGGTGGCGGCCTGGCGGCCGGTCTTGGCGCCTCAGCGGTGACCACTCCCGCGCCGGCCGCGACGATGTCCGCGTTGCCGACGGCCCCGCCACCGGTGCGGCCGTCCGACGATGACGACGTCCTCACCGTGGACGAGCTGGTCGCCTGGCTGCGGTTGTCCGAGAGCACGGTGCTCAAGCTGTTGTCCGAACGCGCGATCCCGGCCCGCAAGGTCGGCCACCAGTGGCGGGTGCGCCGCGGTCGGGTCCGGGACTGGCTGGACGGACGCGAATAGCCCAGCATGTCGACGATCCCCCGCGGCGCTGACCCTCGCCGCCCAGCACCGCCCGCCGGATCAGCCTGGCCGGGCAACCCCGCCGCGCGGGGTGGGTCGGCGCGGCCGCGTGCGGTAGGACTCGCCGGGTCGACACCCGCCGTGCTGCTGGTGCTGCTGCTGGTGCTGGTGGCGCTGCTGCTGGGGCTGTCCGGCTGCGGGTCGTTCGGGTCGGGTGGCATCCCCGCGCCGAAGCCGGCGACGACCACCGGTCCCCCGCCGGGGGCGAGTCAGGCACCTGGCCCACCGCTGGCCACGGCCACAGCGGGCGCCGCCCCCGCCGTCCCGGGCGGCCCGGTCGACCGGGACGATCCGGCCGCGGTCGCCGCCGACTGTTTCACCCGCTGGCAGTCGTTCGACGCCCGCACCGACAGCGGGCCAGGCGCCGGCGTCGACCGGGCCCACGACTGCCTCACCGCCGACTTCGCGGCCACCCTCGGCGCCGGCGGCACCGGCGGGGCGGACGCCGACGCCCAGGCCTGGCAGGACCTGCGCGCCGCCGGGGTCCATTCGCAGATCAGCGTGCTGGCGACCACGCCGTTGGGCGGGATCGACACCACGGCGACCGGCCGGGTCGTGCTGCAGCTCAACGTCCGCCGGCAGACCGTGACCGGCGACCAGCCGGCGGTCGTCGCTGTCTCCACCCCCGCCGTGACCCTGCTCCGTCAGCAGGACGGCACGTGGCTCGTCGCCGGGGCGGATCTCGCGAGCGTCGCCGGCGCCGCACCGGGGCGGTGAGCCGCGGATGGCCCGCAGGTTCCCGCAGACCCGCCCCCGACTGGCGGTCTGGGCAGGTATCGGCGCGGCGATGGTCGTCGGCGGGATCATCCTGCTGGCCTCGATGCTGATCCTCACGCTCGCCGGGCCGTTCATCGGCCATCACAACGGCAACACCGCGATCACGAACTCCAAGGGCATCCCCGAGGAGTACCTCCAGATGATCACGGATGCGGCGAACGCGGCGGGGTGTGACGAGGTGACACCGGCCCTGCTGGCTGCGCAGCTACAGCAGGAGTCCGGGTTCGATCCACAGGCCCGCTCGCCGGTCGGTGCGATGGGGATCGCCCAGTTCATGCCCGGCACCTGGGCCAGCCACGGCCAGGGCGACGTCTGGAACCCGGCCGATGCGATCCCCGCCGCGGCCCGCTACGACTGCGCGGTGGCGGCGAGCGTCACGGCGGTGCCCGGCGACGGCCAGGAGAAGATGCTCGCCGCCTACAACGCCGGTGCCGGCGCGGTGCTCGCCTACGCCGGTATCCCGCCGTACACCGAGACCCGCAACTATGTGCGGACGATCCTGGCGCAGGCCCAGGTCTACGGTGATTCGATCGAGGACGGCGTGTCCGTGCCGATCGGCTCGCTCGAACCGGTGCTCGCCTTCATGGCCGCCCAGGTGGGCAAGCCGTACGTGTGGGGTGCGGTCGGGCCGGACACCTGGGACTGTTCCTCGCTCGTCCAGGCCGCCTACCGCACGATCGGTGTCCAGCTGCCGCGGGTGACCACCGACCAGCTGGTCTACGGCCCGCAGGTCGCCGGAGTCGACCCGCAGCCCGGCGACCTGCTGTTCACGCCCGGAACCGACGGGACGGCCGACGCGCCCGGTCACGTCGGTATGTACATCGGCGACGGGCTGGTCATCGCCGCGAAGGGAGCCCGGTGGGGAGTGGTCGAATCCGACATCTCCTCGTGGACGGGAACCGTCGCGGTGACCCGTCCACTCGCCAAGGACCTCGGCTGATATACCCGCGGTCAGGCGAAGTTGCCCACGAAATCCGACAGGCCGGCGCCGACGCCCCCGAGGAAGGCGACGATGCTGCGGACGAGATCCGCGGCACTGGCGGGGGAGGTGACCAGGAAGAAGAGAACGAAGAGTCCAATTCCCCATTGGAACAGAACTTTGCTCATGCGGGACCTCGCAGCACAGCTAGCCGGTACGGCCGGACACCGACGTCGGCCTATCACCGACAGCATTTATCTACTCACCTTGAGTAGTTGCTGCAAGCGGAACCGCCGTGCACCCAGTGCCACGCTCGTTGCCTCTGTGTCCTTCACCCCGGTCGGGTGACCGAATCGGGGCGATATGAACATCCGGCCGTGATCCCGACGCGAAATCGGCGACAGGAAAGAGACGGGAAGCGGGCGATGGGAGGCCAGTAGGCGGACAGCCGCCGGCTGGCGTGTAATGAGGGAACCGCCCCGGGTCGGCGACGTCGACTCCCGGCCCGGTGCGGCCTGCACGTCCATCACCGTCAGGCCGGGGTGATCCCCTGGGCGAAACGGAAGAGGTTGTCCGGGTCACAGACGCGTTTCGCCTGACGCAACCGGCCGAGATTGTCCCCGTAGTAGGCCCGCGCCCAGTCGGCGAGTTCCGGGTCGATGTAGTTCTGGTAGGCCGAGGACGACACGTGCGGTGCCATCGCGGCGACCGTCGCCCGCAGCCAGGCCTCGTTGGCCGCCTTCGCCGCCGGTGGATCCCTGATGTCGTAGCCGGCGACGTACTGGGCGCTGGCGATCGTCGACCGGTGCACGAAGGCGGTGTCCGCCGGCGCGACCCGGTTGATCTCCCCACCCCAGGAGTCCAGGATGATCGCACCCGAGCGGGCCCCGGCGGTGCGCTGGCGCCGTTCGATCGCGGCCAGCATGGTGGCGACGCCGGCGGCCGACAGCGGCTCCCGCAGAAAGGCCGACGCGGCCCGCTGCGCCACCCGGGGCAGGGTGCCGCCGGGCGCACGGTCGCGCAGATGGCAGGCGGCCACCTCCAGGCCCGCGCAGCCCGCCTCGATCAGCATCGCCCGGCGATGCTCCCGGGGGACGACCGAGACGCTGATCGGCTGCTGGCCGGCGGCGTCGGCCAGCGCGTCGAGCTGGGCGCGCACCGCGGCCACGCCGGCCTCGTCCGCCGGGCCGCAGGACACCCCGCTCAGCCGCAGCGCCGGCGTCCCACCGACACCGCCGCTGGGCACCGATGACACGACACAGGTCGACCAGAAGGTGTCCGGGGCGCCGCCGGGGTCGGAGATCCAATGCTGCCAGGCGGCCAGCACCTCGGCGCTCGCAGCCCACGGCCAGCGGCAGCTGACCAGCACCAGCGGTGTCGCCGCATGGGTGGCGAAGTCGAACGAGGTGACGATGCCGAGGTTCCCGCCACCACCACCTCGCAGCGCCCACAACAGCTCCGGATCATGACTGGCGTCGGTGCGCACGACCTCCCCGGACGCGAGGACCACCTCGGCGGACAGCATCCGGTCGCAGGTCAGGCCATGCCGGCGCCCCAGTACGCCGATGCCGCCGCCCAGGGCGAGCCCGGCGATACCCACCGTCGGGCAGGAACCCGCCGGCAACGCCCGTCCGGCCTGGCCGAGCTGGTCGTAGACGTCGACGAGGAGCGCGCCCGCGCCGATCCGGGCGGTCCCGTCCGCGTTGGGGGTCACCGTGGCCATCGCCGTCACGTCGACGACCAGGCCCGTGGTGGACGAGTATCCGCCGTAGCTGTGGCCGCCCGCCCGGGCCGTGATCGCCAGGTCCTGCTGCCGGGCGAACTCGACACAGGCCCGCACGTCCGCGGCTGACCGGGCGCGGGCGACGGCCGCCGGGCGAATCGCGTCGAACGCCGGGTCGAACAGCCGGCTCGCCGCAGGGTAGTCCGGGTCGCCCGGGCGCAGCAGCGGGCCGTCGAGGCGCGCGTCGAGGGCGGCCCAGGCCGCCGGCTCGGGTGACCCGGTGGGCGCCGCCGGTGTCGTGCCGTCCTGGCAGCCGGCCAGCGCCCCGCCGCCCGCGACAAGCCCGGCCAGCCCCAGCCCACCCATGCCCGCGGCCCGCAGCACCGACCGTCGATCCGGACCGTGCACCTGACCTCCCCACCGACCACCCGTCGATCAACCCCCGGACCCGCCCGCCGCACCCGCCCGCCGCACCCGCCCGCCCGCCCGCCGTCCCGTGGGCCGCACCCGTTCGTCGCGGCGGCGGGCCGATGCGGGATCTGCGGCGAAGGTATGCCGTCAGGAGTCCGGTGGCCCACGCAGGACGGTCGTCAGGAACATGTCGGTGCCGACCCGTCGGATGCTCCCGTCACCGCAGGCCACGTAGAGCGCACCGGACGGATCCACCACCACGCCCGCGGGCCCGCTGAGGCTGACCTGGGTGGCGAGTGCGCCCTCCTGGTCATCGCTGGAATAGGACGCGGAGCCGGCCACCGTCGAGATGATGCCGTGCGGGTCGATCCGGCGGACCACGTCGTTGCCCGAGTCGGCGATGTACAGCGAGCCGTCGGCGCCGAGCGCCAGGCCCTTCGGGCTGTTCAGCAGGGCGCTGCTGGCGGCCCGGCCGTCACCGGTCCGGCCCGATTTCCCCGGGCTGCCCGCCACCAGGCTGACCGTGCCGGAGCGATCGACCCGGCGCACGGTGTCGTTGCCCCGGTCGGCGATGTAGAGCACGCCGTTCGGGGCGATCGCCAGGCCGCTGGGCTGGTAGAAGGTGGCGTTGATGGCCGGTCCACCGTCACCGGCCGAACCCGACTCGGTCCCGCTGCCGGCGACCGTGCTGATCTGGCCACCCTCGATCCGCCGAACCCGATAACCATCGGTGACGTAGATGACGCCTTTGGCGTCCACGGTGAGGCCGGTCGGGTCGTCGAGGTAGGCACGCGGCGCGGCACCGGTACTGGCGACCGAACCGTCCGAGGAGCTGCGGCTGGTGCCGGCGACGGTGGTGATGGTGGCGTCCCGGGCGATCCGGCGGACCCGGCCGTTGTCGGACTCCGCCAGGTAGACGGCGCCGTCCGGGCCGATGGCGAGCCCGGCCGGTTCGCGTAGTTCGGCGCGTAGCGACTGCCCGCCGTCCCCCAGCACCGGTGTCGGCGACGGCGACGGGACGTTCCCGGTCGGTGTCGGCCGCGGCCCGCTACCGCCGATCAGGCCCACCTGGCCCGCGGCGGAGAGCCGCACGATCTGACCCTGGCCGACCTCGTCACCGGGATCCGACACATAGAGCGCGCCGTCGGGACCCAGCGCGATGCCAGCGGCGTCCGCCAGACCCTGGAACTGGACGGTCCTGCCGGCGTAGGCCGCCTGGCGGTTGTCCTGGTCGTCGCCGCCGGGCACCACCGTCTTCAGCACCAGGGCGACGGCGAGGCCCGCGACCACCAGCGACGCCCCCACCGCCAGCGCGACGCGCCGCCGCCCCCCACCCGGCTGCCCACCGCCGGCCGGCCGCCGCCGTCGTCCAGCTCGCACGGTCGGGGCCGGCGGGCCAGCCACACCGGTCGGACGTCCACCGCCGTGGACGGCGCCGCCGTGGACGGCGCCGGGGCCGGAGTTGATGCCGGGCTGGTGGCCGGCCGCGGAGAGCACCTCGTCCGGCAGGCGGACGGGCACACCGCTGGCCGCGAGCCAGCCCGGACCGTAGGCCGCGGTCGTCGCCGCCGCGAGCCGGACCGCGAAGTCGAGCCCGGACGCCGGACGCCACCCCGCCTCCTTGGCCAGCGCCGCGATGATGATCTCGGCGATCGGCCCGGGAGCCTCCGGCATCGGCAGCGGCCGCACCGACAGGTGGTGATGCAGCAACGCGGCGACCGGCAGTTCCGGCGGGAACGGTGAGCGCCCGGCGAACAGTTCGTAGAGCACCACGCCGAGGGCGTACAGGTCGGTGGCGGGGCTCAGCGACGAGCCGGTGATCTGCTCCGGCGCCATGTACCGCGGGGTGCCGACGAGACCGGTCGTGGTGGCCGCGGTCGCCTCGACGATCTTCGCGATGCCGAAGTCGGTGACCTTCGGTGTGCCGTCCGCGGTGAACAGCAGGTTGTCCGGCTTGATGTCGCGGTGCAGCACCCCGCGACCGTGCGCGGCGGGCCCCCCCGCCCCCGCCCCCCCCCCCCCCGCGCGGGGCCCCCCCCCCCCCGCCCCCCCCCCCCCGCCCCCGGGGGCCCCCGGGGGCGGGGCCCACC
>NZ_JALKFW010000215.1:20786-64656 GCF_023243055.1 Frankia sp. AgPm24
GGGCTGGTGGCGGTGGGCACAGAGCCGAGCGGTGGGCGGGCCCCCCCCCCACCCGGGGGCCGCCCGCCGGGGCGGGACGCCGCCCCCGGCCCACCCGCGCCGGGGGCCGCGCGGCGTAGCGGGGGGGCCGCCCCCGGACCGGACAGCGCCCGGCCGCGCAGGCTGCCACCGGTGAGCTGCTCCATCACCAGCAGGCACAGGCCGTCGGTCTCGACATAGTCGTAGATCCGCACCACGTGGGGATGGTCCAGCCCGGCCAGCACCCGTGCCTCGTCGAGGAACCGGGCCCGCAGGTCACGTCCGCCACCGCCGTGACCACCGCTGCCGCTGCCACTGCCATGACCACCGCTGCCACCGGCGGGGTCGAGGTCGGCGGTGGTCAGCACCTTCACCGCCACCGGACGGTCGATCAACCGGTGGCGGGCGGCGACGACGACACCGAAACCGCCCCGGCCGAGTTCGTCACCGAGTTCGTAACCGGGCAGCCCCGCCGCGATCCGGTCCAGGTCGAGCTGATGTCTGGCCATGGTCGCGGGATCAGCCGGTCTGGGCGATCGTCGTGATCGTGCCGTTCGGGTCGATCCGGCGGACCCGGTCGTTGCCGTTGTCGGAGACGAAGATCCCGCCCTCGCCGTCCACCACGACCGAGCTCGGGTTCTCGAACTGGGCGGCGGTGGCCGGCCCGCCGTCCCCGGAAAGGCCCTTGGTACCGGTGCCGGCGATGGTGGTGATGATCCCGTTCGGGTCGATCCGACGGACCCGGTTGTTGTTGTAGTCGGCCAGGTAGAACGTCTTCCCGTCGGTTCCGAGCGACACCGACGGCACGTTCAGCTTGGCGGCGGTGGCCGGCCCGCCGTCACCCGAGTAGCCCTTCTCGCCGGTGCCCGCGATCGTGGTGATGATCCCGTTCGGGGTGACCCGCTGGATGGTGCTGCTGCCGAGGTCGGCGAAGTACAGCGTGCCGTCGGACGCCACGACGAGGTCGTTGGGGCCGTCGACGCGCGCCGCGGTGGCCGGTCCACCGGCGCCGGTGTACCCGGCGGTGCCGGTGCCGACGTAGGTCGTGATGATGCCGGCCGGGTCCACCTTGCGGATGCGGTGGTTCTCGTAGTCGGAGAGGTAGAGGCTGCCGTCAGGGCCGATGGCGACCTTCTCGGCGCTGTTGAGCTGGGCGGCGGTGGCTGGGCCGCCGTCCCCGCTGTAGCCGGCGGTACCGGTCCCGGCGACAGTGGTGATCACGCCGGACGGGTCGATCCGGCGGATGCGGTTGTTCTTCGCGTCCCCGATGTAGAGGTTGCCGGCCTTGTCGCGGATGGTCGAACCCGGGCCGTCCACCTGGGCGGACGTCGCGGGGCCGCCATCGCCGCTGTAGCCACCGGAACCGGTGCCGGCGATGTCGCTGCTCACGCCGGCCGGTGTGATCCGCTGGATGCGGTCGGTCGCGAGGCTGGAAACCAGCAGCGAGCCGTCCTGGTCGAGGTACAGGCTGTACGGGCTCAGGCCCTGCACGTTCAGCGCCGTGCCCCGGTAGGCCGAGGCGGTACGAACGGTCGGGGACACGGTGTCGTCCTTGCCCCCGGAGTTCGCCACCGCCAGCACGACGCCGATGATGGCGGCGACCACCAGGACGGACGCTCCCGCCGCGAGGATCCACGGCGTCTTCGAACGCTGCCCGCCGGTTCTGGACCCCGGCCGGTGCGACCCGTGCGCGCCACCGGGACCCTGCCCACCGGGACCCTGCCCACCGGGACCCGGCCCGACGGGGGCCCGTCCACCGAGACCCGGACCGGGACCCTGCGGCCGGTACGGCGCGTTGGGCCCCGGACCGGGGCCGCTGCCGCCGAGCGGCTGGGGCGGTGGTGTCCGCGAGGGTGGGGTGTGCGGCGGTGGGGTGTTCCCGGGCGGGAAGCCGCCCCAGCCGCTGGCCTGGCCTGGCCCGCCCGCGCGGGTCGTCGGTGCCTGGGTGAACCGGCCGTCCTCGGCACCGGGCGGTCCCGCGGGATGTCCGCCGAAGCCCGCCGGTGGATAGCCGCCGGGGCGTCCCACTCCCGGTCCGGCCGGGCCCGGACCGCCCATCCCGCCTGGTCCGGACGCCGCCGGGGTGTACGGGTTCCGCGGCGGACGGCCGGATGACAGCCCGCCCGGACCCGCGGACCCGCCACCGGGCCCACCCGGGCCGCCGGGGTATCCCGGCGTCGGGCCGGCACCGGGATACCCCGGCCCCACCGGTCCCGGCCCCACCGGTCCCGGCCGTGGCCCGGGTCCTGGCCCGGGGGTGGCCGGTCGTGGCGTCGTCGATCCGCCGAGCGCCGCCTCGCGGATCTCGTCGTCCACCCGGACCTTGATCTCGGAACGCGACAGCCAGTTCGGGCCGAAGGCACGCGCGCCGGCCCGTCCGAGTTCGAGGGCGAACTCGGACGCGTCCCCGAAGCGGACGTTCGGGTCCTTCGCCAGCGCCCGCATGATCACCGCCGAGATCGGTGGTGGCACGCTGGTCAGCGGCTCGGGCATGACGGTCAGATGATGATGGGTGAGCGGCTGCACGGCCATCTGCCGGCCGAACAGCGGCCGGCCGGCGATCATCTCGTAGAGCACCCCGGCGAGCGCGTACAGGTCCGTCGACGGGAACAGTCGGGCGCCCACGATCTGCTCGGGCGCCATGTAGCGAGGTGTGCCCAGGATGGCGCTCGCCGTCGTCTCCGCACCATCGAAGATCTTGGCGATCCCGAAGTCGGTGACCTTGAGCAGCCCGTCCCCGGCGAACATGATGTTGTCTGGTTTGACGTCCCGGTGCAGGACACCGTGGCCGTGCGCGTTGGCCAGCGCCGCCGCGGCGGCGATGCCGATCGAGCAGGTCGTCTCCGGGGACAGCGGGCCGGCGGCGATCCGCTGCTTGAGCGTGCCGCCCGAGAGCAGCTCCATGACGAGTAAGCAGGTGCCGTCATGCTCGACGTAGTCATGGATGCGCACGATGTGCGGATGGTCGAGTTCGGCCAGTACCCGGGCCTCGGACAGGAAGCGGGCGCGCAGGTCGGGGTCGTCCGAGGTGTCCAGCAGGATCTTGATGGCGACCTTGCGCCCGATGAGCCGGTGCTGCCCGGCGAGTACCAGGCCATAGCCCCCTCGGCCGAGGTCACCCTCTACCGAGTAACCCGGAAGCGCCGCCTCCACCAGTGATCTGTCAATCAGCAAGGTTCAGATCCATCCGCTAACGAGGTCGGGCACGCCACCGCACCGCCGTCCCTGACCCGGCCGCACCTCGTCGCTCTCGCGGCCCTGGCCTGCAATGACACGTTCGCCGGTTTCACGGCGATCCTACGACCTCGACCTTCCCATTTCGGCGGGTGCCCCGGGACGCCCCGCCGCGTCGGATCGGCGACATGGGCATGCTGACGGTGGCCGGCGAGTGTCGGCACCGCCACGCACCGCGCGGCTCGCCACCGTCGAGATGGCCTGCTGTGGTGGGTATGGCGGCACGTGATGAACCTGTGAGGAAGGGTGTTCCACGTCATGGCGACAAGTGAGCCCACCGGCCAGGGTGGCCAGCCGGACATCACGGCGAGTACGGAATGGGTGGCCCTCGCGAAGCATCACGACGAGGTGTCGGATGCGACGCTGCGGGCGCTGTTCGACGCGAACCCGGGACGTGGAGAGGCGTTCACGGCGGAGGTGGACGGGCTCTATCTCGACTACTCCAAGAACCTGCTGACCGAACGCACACTCGAGCTGCTGATCGCACTGGCGCACCGCGCGGGCCTGCCCGAGCGGATCAACGCCATGTTCACCGGCGAGCGCATCAACATCACCGAGAACCGGCCGGTGCTGCACATCGCGCTGCGTGCCCCACGGGACGCCCACATCGAGGTGGACGGCGTGAACGTGGTGCCCCAGGTGCACCACGTGCTCGACCGGATGGGGGAGTTCGCCGACCGGGTCCGTGGCGGGCAGTGGCGTGGCGCGACCGGCGAGCGGATCACGACCGTGGTCAACATCGGGATCGGCGGTTCGGATCTCGGCCCCGCGATGGCCTTCGGGGCGCTGCGCGACCACTCCGACCGTTCGATCCGGTGCCGTTTCGTCAGCAATGTCGACCCGACCGACATCTGGGAGGCGACCGCCGATCTCGACCCGGCGACGACGCTGTTCATCGTCGCCTCCAAGACGTTCACCACCCTGGAAACGATCGCGAACGCCCGCGCCGCCCGCGCCTGGCTGGTCGAAAAGCTCGGCGACGACGCGGTTTCCCGGCATTTCGTTGCGGTGTCAACCAACACCGAGAAGGTCGCCGAGTTCGGCATCGACACGGCGAACATGTTCGAGTTCTGGGACTGGGTGGGTGGACGGTACTCGGTCGGTTCGGCGATCGGCCTGTCCCTGATGCTCTCGATCGGCCCCGCCGGTTTCCGGTCGTTCCTTGACGGGTTCGCCGCGATGGACGCCCATTTCCGCACCGCGCCGTTCGAACGGAACCTGCCGGTGCTGCTCGGTCTGATCGGCCTGTGGTACCGCGATTTCCTCGGCTACGACACGCACGCCGTACTGCCCTACAGCCAGTACCTGGACCGGTTCGCCGCCTACCTGCAGCAACTCGACATGGAGAGCAACGGCAAGCAGGTCACCCTCGCCGGACGGCCGGTGCGCGCCCGGACCGGACCGATCGTCTGGGGCACCCCGGGAACGAACGGTCAGCATGCGTACTACCAGCTGCTGCACCAAGGCACGTCCGTCGTCCCGGCCGACTTCATCGGTTTCGTCACCCCGGCCCATCCCGGTGTCGGCGCCGCCGACGGCGCGGACCAGCACGCCCTGCTCATGGCCAACTTCCTCGCCCAGACCGAGGCCCTCGCCTTCGGCAAGTCCGCCGAGGCGGTCGCCGCTGAGGGCGTCGCGGACTGGCTGGTGCCGCACCGCACCTTCCCCGGCAACCGCCCGACCAACACCCTGCTCGCCGACGAGCTGACCCCGTTCACCCTGGGACAGCTGATCGCCCTCTACGAGCACAAGGTCTTCACCCAGGGCGCGATCTGGGGCATCAACAGCTTCGACCAGTGGGGCGTCGAACTCGGCAAGGTTCTCGCCGGACGCATCGTGCCCGAGCTGACCTCCCCCACCGAAACCCCCCTGTCCCACGACAGCTCCACCAACACCCTCATCCGACGCCTGCGCAAGCACTGACCGCCACGCCCCTCGACCGCTGACCCCTGACCCCTGACCCCGGGCCTGGTCGGGCCGGCGACCCACCCATGCCGGCCCGCCAGTCCCGACAGGGCGCCGCCGCACCCCCAGCCCTCGTTATGTTACTCTCCGTAAGCGGCCGGGGGTGTTCGGCTACGCATGGTGATGGTTACGGGGGGCGCCAGGATGCGGGTCGATGCCGGGGCTCTGAGCATGTCCGTGCAACGGTTCGGCGAGGACGTCCGCATCGAACTCGCCGGTCAGCTGGACACCGCCGGCCGCCTGCGGTTCCGCGAGCAGATCGGTGAGCTGCTCGGCCGCGGCGGCGGGACGGTGACCGTCGACGTCGCGGGCCTGAACGCCATCGACATCCCTGGCCTTGCCGCCCTGCTGCGCGCCGACCTGTTGCTGCGCCGCGTCCATTCGGAGCTGCGCATCAGCTCCGCGACCCCGGCGATGCGCGCCCTGCTCCACGACACCGGCCTGGACGGACGGCTACGCGTCGGCGAACCCGGCCGCCACTAGCCGGTTTCGCGCGGATCCTGGGGCCAGCGCCGGTCGCCGGGGCCCGTGGAGGCCGGGTCAGCGGGGAAGCGCGGGTGATCCCATGGGGGTAGGCCCGGTCATCGCGGCGCTGGCGGCCGTCACGGTCGGTCCGGTCATCGCGGCGCCGGCCATGCTGGGGAGGGCCAGCGCCGGGGCGGCCACGGCCGGTCGCGGGCGACGCGGAGGAGTCGTCGGTGCGGCGTCGAGGTGAAAGGGCCCCGCGAGCGCCGGCCGGGCGGATCGATCCGGACCTGCGCCGCCGACCGCCGGCGTGTCCCCGGTGGACGTCGACCCGTCCGCGGACCGCGACGATCCCACGGCCGCCGATGTCTCGCCGGGTCGGGCAGCGGCGGGCCGGGGGTTGACCAGCCGGCGCTCGATTCCGCTCATCGTCAACATGGCTGCCATCACCACCAGCGGAAACGCGAGCGCGAGCAGCAGAACGGGTGGAGTGAGACTCACGGTGCAACCCCCAGGCCGACGTACGGATGCGGGACGGCGCGGCCAGCGCCGAGGTATGCCTTCCCCGTCGGGGCAGTGACTCACCTCCGTCACGGTTTCTCACCCGGACCGGGTTGTCGCCGTCAGTGTCAGTCTCGGTGGACGTGGTGCACCGAGAGTGGCGATCACCGGTCGTGGCCGGATTCACGAGGCTATCCGGGTCAGGCAGGGCCACCACCCGGCCGAGCAAAGCGTCACCTTTATGGACATCCCCGCCGCTGTTCCCGGCGACGGTTCGCTCGTACGCTTCGGAGACCATGTCTGTGCGGCCTGTACCGTTGCCCGCTTACCGCGGCCATCCGCACGTAGCCAATGCGGATCTGCTCGCGCGTATCCGACTGCTCACCGAACAGGTGGACTACGCCCTGGCCGAGATCGCGCTGCGGCGTGCGGCCTACTGGCGCGCCTGTGAGGATGAGGCCGACTGGCAGTGGGCCCCCGGTGGGGTCGAGGGCCTGCGCCGTCCCCAGGTCGCCGAGTCGCTCGCGCTGCTGCTGGGCGCCGTCGGCCGGCTACGCCTGTGGGCCCAGGAGCTGCACTGGCTGCATGAGCAGGCCCGCCTGCGCGGCGCGCCGGACCATCACGTCCGCTGAATGCGATGGCCCGATTACCAGCGTGTCATCTTTGACGCTGAGTGACGTATTCGTCGATCCCAGGATCGGCGCATTTCCCAATCTGGTTCTTCGACGTGCGGCGCCGCCTTCGCGATGACTCCCTCTGCCGGGACGAAGCGAACGAAAATTCGCCAGCGACCCAGGAGAAGGAGCACGAAGATCGACGTCCCCGACATTGAGTCGGGATGTATCGGGCACAACGCCGCCATCGCGCTGTGTGACAACGATGGACGGCGGATGGTCGTGCGGGAAGGGGAAGCCGGCCGCGGGTCAGGCGGTGCTGGTGGGGGCGTCGGGGGGCGGGGGGACGACCGGGGGCTGGTCAAGGGTGTCGAACAGGCGGCGACCGAGGTTGGCGGCGGCCACGTTGCCGCGGGTCAGATAGCGGTTGATGCCCTGTTCCATGCTTTCGGCGGCGTCGTCCTCGCGTCCGGCCCGGTAGAGCACCTCGGCCCGGGACAGCAGCGCGTGCGCCTGGCCGTCGAGGTCATCGGTGCGGGCGGCGAGGTCGACGGCGGTGTCGGCGAAGCGCAGCGCCTCGGCGTGCCGGGCGCGCAGCGACAGCAGCCGGGCGTGCACACCGCACCAGCCGGCCTGGGCGGGCAGCTGGTCGGCGGCGGCGGCGTCCCGGCAACGCGTGACGTACTTGCCGGCCTCGTCCACCCGGCCGAGGCGGACGAGCACATCGGCGAGCGCGGCGGCCCGGTTGGCGAACATGGCGCGTTCACCGAGCTGCGACAGGGCGCGGCAGCTGCGGCGCAGTTCGCGTTCGGCGACGGTCAGGTCGTCGGCGAGCAGGGCGACCCGGGCGGCGACGAAACCGCCGTGATGCGGGTCGACCCGGGGACCACGCAGGTCGTGGACGATCTCCTCGGCCGCCTTGAGGTGGATGCGGGCGTCCTCGAGTTCACCGGCCATCGCGGCGAGCACGGCGAGCTGGGCGAGCAGGGCCCGGCGCAGGGCACGGTCGTCGCCGGCGGCGTCGAGGGCGAGGGTCGCGTGGGCCCGGCTGGCGGCGACCGGACGCGGGCCGAGGCTGGCCAGCAGGGCGAGTTCGCGGCGCAGCGACTGCGCGGCCCGCGGCACCCCGGACTCCTCGGCGTGCCGGACCGCGTTCTCCATCGCCTGCTCGGCGGCGGCGAACTGACCGGCGGCGAAGTAGGCGCTGGCCTGACCGCGGCAGGCCAGCGCCGCGCCGACGTCGTCACCGGAACGGACGAACATCGCCAGCGACGAGGCCGCCTCCGACAGGGTGGTGGCGACCAGGCCCTCGGGGTCGGTGGCGAACAGCACCCGCAGGTGGGCGAGCCGGGCGTGGGCGCGTAGCCCGTCCTCACCGGCCCGGCGGGCCCGCTCGCTGACCTGCCGCAGGATGCGTTCGGCGTCGGAGTGGCGGCTGAAGGAGAACAGCGCCCAGCCGATGTCGATCTCGGCGCGCAACCGCAGCGGATCGATCTCGGGCAGCAGGGTGATCGCCCGCTTGAGCAGCTGGGCGGCGCTGGTCTCATCGCCCTGGCGGACCCGGTCGGCGGCCTCGATCAGGCAGGTCGCGGCCGAACGGCCGAGCTCGGTGGTCTCCGGCCCGCGCAGGCCGATCTCCACCCGGAACCGGTAGGCCTGCTCCAGGTGGTAGCCGACCAGCTCGTCATGCTCGCCGGGCCCGCCGACGAGCCGGGCCTGCAACCACTGCGCGAACTGCTGGTGCAGCTCGGCCCGCCGACGCTTGGACGTCGACTCGTAGGCGCAGTCGCGCAGCAGCACATGCAGGAACCGGTACGCCTCCACCCCGGGCAGGTCGGAACGATCGGGGTGGACGAGTTCCTTGCGGACCAGGCTCAGGCAGTGCGTGGCGACCATCGGACGTTCACCGGGGTCGGACAGGTCGATGACGGCGTCCAGGTAGAACCGTTCACCGGCGACCGCGGCCCGCTCCAGCACCCGGCGTTCGGCGGGGTCGAGCCGGTCGAGGCGGGCGGCGAGCAGAGAGGAGATCGTCGGCGGCACGGTGACGTTACGCAGACTGCCGGTGGCGATCCAACGGCTGCCCTCACGGCGCAGCAGCCCGTCGTCGACGAGGGCGGCGACCATCTGTTCGACGAACAGCGGGTTGCCCGCCGCCGACATGGTGATCCGGTTGACCAGCGCCGGGTCGAGGTCGTCCGAACCCATGAGGCTGCGGATCAGCCGCTGGCAGCGGGCCTCGGTCAGCGGCGCGAGCAGCATCGACGTGGTGTTGAACTTGCCGCCGCCCCAGCCGTGGCGATCCTCGAGCAGCTCCTGGCGGGTCAGGCAGAGCAGCATGATCGGGGCGTCCCGGGACCAGTCGGCGATGTTCTCGATCAGATCGAGCAGGGCCGGCTCGGCCCAGTGCACGTCGTCGAACCACAACACCAGTGGACGGCGGGCCGCCAGCGCCTGGAAGAACGACCGGGCCGCCCAGAAGCTCTCCTGCGGGCCGAGTTCGGCACCGCCGAGGCCGACCAGCGGGGCGAGCGCCTCGACGATCTCGGCGGCCTGGCCGACGCCGTCGAGCAGCTCACGTAGCCGGCGCCGGCCGTCCGGTGGGCTTTCGTCCGCGGACAGGCCGGTGGCCTGGCGCACCATCTCCATCAGCGGCCAGTAGGCGATGCCCTCGCCGTAGGACAGGCAACGCCCGGTGAGCACGGTGGCCCGCGGCGCCAGCGACGCGCAGAACTCGCCGACCATCCGCGACTTGCCGATGCCGGCCGAGCCGAAAACGGTGAACAGATGGCAGGTGCGTTCCTCCACCACCGCCTCGAAGGCGTCCTGCAACCGGCGACGTTCCCGGTTGCGGCCGATGACGGGGGCGGTGAAGCCGAGCAGCGGGGCGCGGCTGCCGGGGCCGGCGGTCGGGTCGACCAGGCCGGTCAGCCGGTGGACCTGCAACGGCTCCCGTTTGCCCTGGACGACCAGCGGGTCGAGGGCGGTGACGGTCACGCTGTGCCGGATGAACCGGTAGGTCGAGTTGCCGATGAGGATCTCGTCGGGCGGGGAGGCGCTTTCGAGCCTGGACGCGACGTTGACCGCGTCGCCGGTGACGCCCCCGCCGGCGACGGTCACCTCCCCGGTGTTGATCCCGATCCGCACCCGCAGCCGCAGGCCCCAGCGCTGCTGCAGGTCGGCGTTGAGCGCCTCCATGGCCGAGCGGATGTCCAGCGCCGAACGCACGGCGCGCAGCGCGTCGTCCTCGTGCAGGACGGGGATGCCGAACACGGCGAACACCGCGTCCCCGATGAACTTCTCCACCGAGCCGCCGTGGTTGTAGATGACCTCCCGGACGGTGGTGAAGAACTGCCACATCACCTGCTGCAGCGGCTCCGAGTCGATCTTCTCGCCCATGTCGGTGGATCGGGCGATGTCGACGAACATGATGGTGACGGTTTTGCGCGTGCCGCTGCCGGCGCTGGGTAGGGGGTTGCCACACTCGGAGCAGAAGCGCGCCCGCTCCGGGTTCTCCTCCGCACAGGTCGGGCACGGGACCATGTGCGGGATCGTAGGCCGATCCAGCTCCGACGCGGTGGCTGATGCGTCGGCTCGACGCGTCAGAGGTGATCCGTCCCACATCGCGCCGGGGGCTCTGCTGGGGCGCGTGCCGCCGATCATGTCGCGAGGTCCCGTCGCACCGCCAGCAGCGCACCGCCCAGGGCCAGCCCGCCCCAGCCGACCGCGGCGACCAGTGAGGTGCCCTCCAGCTCGGATGTCGGCCAGGCCAGCACCCCGAGCACCGCGGTCGCCGGACCGTGGAAACGCGCGCCGTCGAACGCCAGCTCGAACGCCCCCGCGCCGATCAGGGTGAGCAGGGCGACACTCGACGTCTTACCGGAGCCGTTCGGACCCAGAAAGCCCGTGACGGTTCCCTCGCGCACGGTAAAACTGATCTCGCGGACCGCATGGTGAGACCCGTATCGCTTGGCCAGGCGTTCGATCCGGACGACGGGGGTGACGGGAACCTCCCGGCGGATGGTCCGAACGGGACATCACCTACGGTAGCCCGTCATTCGCCGCTCCCGGTATGCGGGCTGGCGCGGTGCTGCTGACGAGCGAGGTCAGCAACTCCGCGAGCTGGGCACGTTGCGCCGCGTCCAGATGGCGGGTGATTCCCGTCACAGTCTCGCTGCGGTGTCGCCGACCCTCGTCGAGGGTCAGCCGGCCTGCGGACGTAAGGGCCACCAGCACCGCGCGCCGGTCGTGCGGATGGGCTCGGCGCTCGATCAGACCGGCCGATTCGAGCTCGTCCACCGTGGCGGTCATCGTGCGCGGGGCGACCCGCACGGCGTCGGCGAGATCGCGCAGTCGGCAGGGCCCCGTCTCCGCGAGCAGGGTGAGGATCTTGAATCGGCGCAGGGTGAGGCCAACGCCAGCCCGTAGCGCCTCGTCGACGGCGGTGCGGACACGATGGCCGGCGGCCAGTACGAGATCCACGACCTCGTCGCCGGTGTCCGGTGGCGGCATCCGCGCGGCCTCCTCAGTTATGGTGACGGTAAGGATATCTTAGGGTATCCATCCTCATCATGAGGTAGCCTCACTAAAATCGGGGCGACAGGGGCCGCCCACATCCGAAGCCCGCCCACCAGCCCCGAAGCCCGCCCATCAGCACCAAAGCCTGTCAGCACCGAAGCCCTCGGAGAAGGAGTTCACGTGGACGCACTCGACTGCCTGTTGACGCGTCGGACCGCGACCCGGCTCGTCGAACCCGGGCCGAGCACCGACCAGCTCACCGCCATCCTGCGCGCGGCCACCACCGCCCCCGACCACAAGATGCTGCGGCCGTGGCGGTTCGTCGTCGTGCGCGGCGAGGCTCGCACGGCGCTGGCCGCCGCGATCACCACCGCCGCCGAGGCCGTCGGTGGCCTGCCAGAACCGATCGTGCGCAAGGCCGCCGGCAAGGCCACCCGCTCACCGGCGCTGATCGCGGTCATCGCCGCCCGGGTAGAGGCCCGGGTGCCCGTCGCCGAGCAGGACGCCTCGGCCGCCGCGGCCGCCCAGAACATCTGCCTGGCCGCCCACGCGGTCGGGGTCGCCTCCGCCTGGAAGTCGGTTCCGCTGCTGGACAGCGCACCGGTGCGGGCGGCCTTCGGCCTGCGCGCCGGTGAGGAACTCCTCGGCTGGGTCGAGCTCGGCACCCAGGCGCCGAACGTGCCGGTCGCGCCGCGGGCCGCCGTCCCGCTCGAGGAGGTCGCCCTGGAGATGGCCGCCGATGGCGCCCTCAAACCCGTTACCGAATCGGCCGCCTGACGGTCTCACCGGACGCCCGGACGCCCGGACGCCCGGAAGCCCGGGCGGCCATCCGGGCGGCGTGGTGACGAGCCGGGCGAGCCAGGCGCGACGGCGCGACGGCGGCGGGTGAGCGCGATGGCCCGGTTCGGCCGAAGCTGCCCGAGATGACCGCGACGGTACCTAAGCTGAATCGCAGGACCGGGTCAGCCCGTCCCGATCCGGGGTAGGAGTCCACTCCCGACCTGCGACGGGAGGTTCGCCGTGTGCGCTGTGCAGGCACGCGCCCGCCTGGCCGTCACAGTCGTGACGACCGGGTTGCTCTTCGTCGCGCTGGTCGGATGTTCGGACGGGGCGTCCTCGGTGGACGAGGCGGCGGCCGGCTCCCGAGCGGCCGCGGGTGCGGGCGTCTCACCGGGGCCGGCAGGGCCCACGCCCGATCCCACCGGCCCGGGAACATCGGCCGCCGATGGCTCCGGCCAGGCGGGCGCAACCATCAGTACCGCCCCGGACGGCGCCAGCGGCACCCAGGGTGCCGGGGCCGGGGCCGGGGCCGGTGGAACCAGAACCAGCGGAGTTGATGGTTCGCCGGGTCCGGCCACGCCCCAGGCCAGCGCCGCCCCGGATGCGCCGGCAGGTGGCGGGGCGTCACCGTCCGCTGCCGGTGGCTTGCCGGCCGCGGGTGGCGGGGGGTCGTCCGGCGCGGTCGAGCCGGGCGCGGCGACGTCGAGCGGGCCGGCCGCACCCGTTCCGCTGCCCTCGGCGGTGTTCCTCGGGGAGGCCTGCAACCCGCGGCGCAACACCGGGCCTGCCGCGGCGATCAACGGTCTGGCGCTCTACTGCGCACCGGATGAGTCCTCCGGTGCCGGCGGGCGGTGGTCCACCGAGGCGCCGAGCTCCACCCCGACCCGGCCACGCCAGGGCAACATCTGTGAGCAGGCCGATGTCGGTCGGATCGTGCCCGATGCGTCCGGCCGTCCGCTGACCTGCCTCCAGGACCCGACCGGATCGCTCAGCTGGTCGGACGTCTCCTGAGCTGACGCTGCCGCCGCGCCCGGTGCCGAGCGCGGCGCGCGAGCACCGCCTCGCCGAGCGACCAGCCGCCCGGCGCCACCAGGGCGAGGAACAGCAGCGCCCAGGCCCACGGATGGTCGGCGAGGTAGGGCACGGCGTCGTCGCCCAACCAGTCGAACAGCCGGTCATGCAGGACGGGGATCGCCCCCGCCGCGGCGACGAGCACCAGCGCCCCCGCCGCGGCCACCGCCAGACCCCCCGGTAGCCGCCGCCAGCCGGGAACGCCGACGATCACCAGCCCCACCAGCGCCGCCACGACACCGAGCCCTCCCACCAGCCCGGAGCCGACCAGTGCGGCCACGACGCCGACCACCACCAGCAGCAGCCCGAAGGCGATCACCACCCGTCGACGCCGGTGCGTGATGTCGCGAACCAGTTCGTAGCCGATCCGGGCCGCGGTGCGCAGCAGAAACGCCACCGGCCACATCGGCCGCGGCAAAAACCGGGCCGCCGCCAGCCACGACGTCATCACCGCGACGATCCGCGCCAGGTCGGTGGCCAGGATCGATCCCTGCGCCGAGTCGGTGATGCGCTCGTCGGACACCGCGCAGGCCCGCAGCACCCCCTCCACCGCCGAACCCGGCAGCACCTGGCCCGCCGGCGCGGCGACGGCAGCTGCTGCCGTCGGCGGGCCGGCGCTGACCAGGGCGGCGTCGACACCGGCGAGGAACTCCGTGGTCGGCCGGGCGTGCACCCCACCCGCGATGTCGTGGCGGACCGCTTCGGCCAGACCGACGAGTTCCCGGGCCGCGATGTCGCGTTGGAAACCGCCGGCGACCCACAGTGAGGTCGCCGCGAGGCCGGCCGGAACCGGTGCGGTCAGGTCGGCGAGCACGGCGAGTTCGGCCCGGACCTCCGCGGGTGCCGGCGACCCGGCCACGTCGGCGAGCGCGTCGATCAGTTCGGCCAGCCATCTGGTCGCAGCCCCGACCGGCGACACCGTCCCGTCCGGTTCGGTTCCGTCGCCCGGAGCGCCGTCGCCCGGAGCGCCATCGCCCGGAGCGCCATCGCCCGGAGCGCCGTCGGGTGGGGGGCCGTCCGAGGTGGTGCCCGGGGGTGGGGTGCGCAGGGCGAGGTCGCGCAGCAGGATGAGTCGGCGCGGGTCGAGCAGGACACGGACCAGCCAGCCGGCGCCGTCGAGCCGGCCCCACATCCAGTCGTTCGCCCGCCAGGACGACTTGGCGAACGCGGCGAAGTTGCCCAGGCGCAGGCCGGTGAGCTTGTCCTCGGCCCAGCGACGGCTCGGATCGAGCGCGGTGGGCAGGTCGGCGCTGATCTGGACGAGCTCGACCGGCTGGTCGAGGACGGCGCCGCGGGTCTCCTGCTCGACCAGGTGCAGGTCAAGCAGCGCGATCACGGCTTCGGGTCGGGTGGTGGGCAGATAGGCGACGAAATCCGCGAGGGTACGGGCGGCCAGGGCTCGGCGCTGACCGACGGTCAGGCCGGCCGGTCGGATCTCGATGCCGGTCGGCGGCTGGTCGGTCGGGGTCCAGCGGGGCACGAGGTCGGCGAACTCGGCCCGGACCGCCTCGATCACCTCGGCCAGCGCCAGCCAGGCCGCGGCCGATCGCCCTGTCCCGGCCACCCCGACCGGATCGATGGCCAGCCACCGCCGGGTCGCCTCGGCGACGACCGCGCCCGACGTCGCCGAGGGCATCGCCGCCAGGGTGGTGCGAACCGTCGTGAACACCCCGGGCCGAGGCGAGGACGTGTAGAGCCGCCCCGGACCACCGGCCTCGCCGTCCGGTGCCGTGTGGGGAAGGGTGGCGGTGTGGATCGCGGTGGCGAGTCGGGCGAGCCGGATGCGCTCGGGCCGGGACGGGCACAGGACATAGCCCTCGTTGATCATTGACAGCAGGATGCCCTTGACGCCGTCCAACGCCGGTTGGCCGAGTCTGCCCAGCTCACCGAGGGTGTCCGGGCCGGGTAGGTGCTCCGGCAGGGTCGTGAACACCGCGGCGCGGGCGGCGTTGGCGAGCCCGGTGCGGGCGGCGGTGTCGGTGCGGACGGCGTCCGCGTCGGCCGGCCGGGGCTGGTCCGCCTGGTCGGCGAGCACCCGCAGCAACGCCTCGACCACGGGTGTGCCGATCCGCTCGGCCACCCCGCGCCGGTAGGCGTCGTAGAGATCGTCGTCGGCGAGCCGCCGGCCGCCCGCCGACGCGAGTCGTAGCAGTCGCCGACGGGTGGCCCGGGTACCGCGGACCGCGTCGTTGTGCGCGCGCAGTTCGGCCAGGTCCGTGCCGATCGACTGGTTGAGGGCCGCGTCCAACGCCCCCAGCAGGGTGACGCTGACCGGCGGGGTGGCCCGCGGGTCGTCCCAGACCGGGATGGTGCGGGTCCCGTCCGGCGCCACGTCGGTGGGGCGCGGGGACGGCACGATGTAGGTCACCACCCGGCGGACCTGCCGGTGCGCGGGACGATCGAAGATCGCCGCCAGGGCCGGCCCGATCGGCCGGTTGACGAGAATCCCCCCGTCGGACGCGTGGAACCCACGAGCGCTGTTGACATAACGCCCCATATCAGGACGATCATCATCGGGGTCGACACCGTGCGAATCCTGCGGGTGGTCCGGGTGGTCCGGGTGGTCCGGGTGGTCCGGGTGGTCCGGGTGGTCCGGGTGGTCAAGGGTGCGTCCGACCGGGACGTAGACGGGCTCGAAGGCTCCGGGGAAGGCGGAACTGGCCCGGGCGGCGAGCGCCAGCCGGGGGATCGCGCCGGGGTCGGTGAGGTCCGGCGTGCCGAAGACGAACAGGCCGCGGTAGTCGACGTCGAAGATCGTGCCACCGAGGGAGTCGGTGTGTTCGGCGAGCTCACCGCGCATGATCGTCGTGGTGATGAACAGCGCCGTCGCCCGCCCCAGCGCGTCCGCACGGGTCGAGGCCGCTGCGTGGCCGGTCGCGGCGACGGCCCGCAGGCCGGTACGCAGGGCGGGCAGGACGACCTCGTCGCCGCGCAGCAGCGACGGGAACTCGCGGTCCCGCGGTGTGCGCATGAGCGTGTCCAGCGAGCCGAGGGACAGCCACAGTTCACGCAGCGGCGCCAGCCGGGCGCCATGGGCGCGCGCGAAGCCCAGCATCGCCGCGTTGATGCCACCCGCGGACGCCCCGGCCAGCACGTCGACGTCCAACGTCACGTCGAGGATCGCCTTCAGCCGGGCGTATCGCGCGGCCAGCGCCGCGTCCACCGGATCGACGCCACCGCCGTCGGGCCGGTCCGCGTCCCGGTGCCGGCCGGGGTCGCCGGTGGCCAGGTTGATCTCGGCGGCGACACCGCCCATCCACACGGCGAGGCTCGCGCCGCCGGTCATCACGACGGCGAGGCGCACGTCCTGGGCCGTCCCGGCGCCCGCGCCGTCCACCGTCCCGCCCGCTGCCGGGGGACGGGGCTGGGCGGCAGGGTCACTCATGGTGGCAAGGGTAGCCGTGGTGGGAGATGTCGCCCGGCGAGACCGGTGCCGGCCGCGCCCGGTCACCGCCGCAGGGCCGAACTATCGGCGTTCGGGTTGTTCGACCCCACTTGTCAGCGGGTTACTCGCGGGTAGCATGGGAATACCGTACTCACGAGTAGCAAAGCCCGGGCCTCGGCCTCTGTGTGCCGCCCGGCGCTCCCGAAAGGAGCCGTCCATGGGCCACTACCGGAGCAACCTGCGCGATCTGGAGTTCAATCTGTTCGAGCTGTTCGGCGTCGATCGGGTGCTCGGCTCCGCTCCCTTCGAGGAGATGGATGTCGACACCGCCCGCGCGGCCCTCACCGAACTCGACGCGTTGGCCCGGGGGCCGGTGGCGGACTCGTTCGCCGACGCCGACCGGCATCCGCCCACGCTCGACCCCGAGACCGGCACGGTCACCCTGCCCGAGTCGTTCAAGCGCTCCTACCAGGCGGTGCTCGACGGCGAGTGGTGGCGACTGTTCGTCCCGAACCAGCTCGGCGGGCTCGGAGTGTCACCGACGGTCGCCTGGGCGGGGTCCGAGCTGCTGCTCGGAGCCAACCCGGCGGTGTTCATGTACATGGCCGGGCCGACGTTCGCGGCGATCCTGCACGGGATGGGCACCGAGTGGCAGCGCACGATCGCGAACTTCATGATCGAGCGGCACTGGGGCGCGACGATGGTGCTCACCGAGCCCGACGCCGGCTCCGATGTCGGCGCCGGGCGGACCAGAGCGCTCGCCCAGCCGGACGGCACCTGGCACATCGAGGGCGTCAAGCGCTTCATCACCAGCGGTGACTGGGACATCCCGGAGAACATCGTCCATCTCGTGCTCGCCCGTCCGGAGGGCCACGGCCCCGGGACGAAGGGCCTGTCGATGTTCGTCGTGCCGAAGTTCATGCCGGACCCGACGACCGGCGACCCCGGCGAGCGCAACGGCGTCTACGTCACCAACCTCGAGAAGAAGATGGGCCTGAAGGTCTCCACGACCACCGAACTGCGCTTCGGCGAGCGCACACCGGCGGTGGGCTGGCTCGTCGGCGACGTCCACGAGGGCATCGCGCAGATGTTCCAGATCATCGAGTACGCCCGGATGATGGTGGGCACCAAGGCGATCGCGACCCTGTCCACCGGCTACCTCAATGCCCTGGACTACGCCCGCACCCGGGTGCAGGGCGCCGACCTGCCGCGGGCCACCGACAAGTCCGCGCCGCGCGTCACGATCATCCACCACCCGGACGTGCGTCGGATGCTCATGGCGCAGAAGGCCTATGCCGAGGGGATGCGGTCGCTGGTCCTCTACACCGCCACCTTCCAGGACCGGATCGCGGCGGCGCAGGCCCGCGGGGAGAACGACGAGCTCGCCGTGCGGATCAACGACCTGCTGCTGCCGATCATCAAGGGGGTCGGCTCGGAGCGGTCCTACGAGCTGCTGGCGTCGTCCCTGCAGGTGTTCGGCGGCTCCGGCTACCTGCAGGACTATCCGCTCGAGCAGTACCTGCGCGATGCCAAGATCGACACCCTGTACGAGGGGACGACCTCCATCCAGGGCCAGGACCTGTTCTTCCGCAAGATCGTGCGCGATCGCGGCCAGGCACTGACCGCGGTGCTCGGCGAGATCCAGACCTTCGTCAAGGGGGAGGCGGGCAACGGCGAGCTGCGCCACGAGCGGGAGGCGCTCGGCGCCGCGCTGGAGGACACCGAGGGCATCATCGGCGCCATGGTCGGCCAGCTCACCAGCGCCGCCGACGACCCGCGGCAGGTCTACAAGGTCGGCCTGAACACCACCCGTCTGCTGCTGGGTGTCGGTGACCTGCTGATCGGCTGGCTGCTGCTGCGCGGCGCGGACGTGGCGCTGCGGGCGCTCGCGGGCGGTGCCGACGAAGGCCGGGACGCCGAGTTCTACCGGGGCAAGATCGCCGCCGCTCGCTGGTTCGCGGCGACCGTGCTGCCGGAGCTGAAGATGGCCCGCGCCCTCGCCGAGAGCACCGGGCTCGAGCTCATGGACCTGGCCGAGGACGCCTTCTGAGCTGAGCCGGCCCATGAGCTGGACCGATCCGGCGACCAGCCGGGAGCACCGTCTCGACACCCGAAGACCACGGACCCCGGGCACATTTCCGGGGTTCGTGGTCTTTGTGGCGTGCGGGGGTTGTATTGGGCCGATCGCCGGGTACAGCGGGCGGCATGGGAATCCCGCTGAGCCTCGCGTTCTTCACCCTTGGTGCCGTACTCACCTTCGCCGTCCGTAGCGATCCGTCCGGTCTCGATCTGGACTCGGTCGGGATCATCCTGATGCTGGTGAGCCTGGTCGGCCTCGGCATCACCCTCTACCAGAACCAGTGGCGCCGCCGGATCGTCGAGGAGTCCGTCGAGGCCGGCACGCCGTCGCCGGTGTCGGTGGACGACACCATCCTGGTCGACCCGAGCTCGCCCTACGAGGCGCCGCGGCGCCGGGAGCCCGGGCTCACCGCGGAGGAGGACGACAAGCTCAACGCGCGACGCCACCCGGAGCTGGAGCCGCAGGAGGTCGTGCACGTGGGCTCCACGGAGCCGGAGACCACCCGGCCGCGTTCCTGACCCTGCCGGACACGCCTCACCGCAGTGGCCTTGCCGGACGACTCCCACCCACCGCCCGAACGCCGTTCGACCGCTGTCCGACCAGCGCCCCTGCGCCGCCTCCGATCAGGAGGTGCGCAGGGGCGGAAAAGCCTGGTCGAGTTCGTTGCGCATGTCCCGCTTCAGCAGATCGTCGGACTCCGAGGAGGACTGCCCCTCAAGCAGGAACCGGGCCACTCGGAGAGTGAGATCGACCCGCTCAGCCAGGTTCAGCGTGCCCGTGAAGCGGCCGCTGGAGTTGGCGGAGGTCAGCACCTTGGCGACGAACTCGTCCGCGGCCTGAAGTGCCTCCACTCGCGTCATGGTTCCACCTCTTTGTGCCGGAATCCGGTCAGGGGCGCAACCGTACCAGGGAACCCCGAGTGCACAGTTGTGTGCCCCTCTCGCGTGCTTTGTGGTGACCTGGTGGCTCCGATGAGAGGATCACGACCAGGCGAGTGCGACCGTGGGGTCGGTGAGCATGGCACCGATGTCCGCGAGTACCGCGGCACCGAGGCGTCCGTCCACGATCCGATGGTCGAAGGACAGCGCGAGCTGCACCACCGTACGCGCGGTGACCTGCCCCTCGTGCACCCAGGGAGTCGGGCGGATCGAGCCGAGCGCCAGAATCGCGGCCTCGGGCGGGTTGAGAATCGGTGTGCCGATGTCGACACCAAGCGCCCCCACATTGGTGATGGTGATGGTCGCGCCGCGCAGCCGGGCCGGCTCCAGCCGATCGGCGCGGGCGTCCGCGGTCAGGGTGGCCAGCGCCTGGGCGAGACCGGCCAGGTCAAGCCGATCGGCCGCCGGAATGTGCGGCACCACGAGACCCCGCGGCCCGGCCACGGCGATACCCAGGTTCACCTGTTCGGCCACCCGGATCTCCGCCCGTCCGTCACCGGCGTCCGCCACCCAGCGGGAATTGATCATCGGATGCCGTCGGACGGCGATCAGCAGGGCACGGGCGACGAACAGCAACGGCGTGATCCGGACCCCGGTGAACTCCGGCAGCGCCGCGATCCGCTCCCGTGCCGCCATCGTCTCGGTGGCATCCGCGCTCAGGAACTCGGTGACGTGCGGCGCCGCCGCGACACTGGCGACCATCGCCTGCGCCATCGCGCGGCGCACCCCGACCACCGGCACCCGCCAGCCACCGAGGCCCTCCGCACCGCCGTCGGCGCCCAGATAGGTCGCGTCCGCCGGGATCGCCCCCGCCCGCCCCGGTACCAGCCCTGGCCCCGGCGCTGACCCTGGCAGCGGTGTCGCGGACAGCGGCGTTTCCGGCCCCGGGATGCCCACCGCCGCCGGGCCGGTCGTCGGCCAGACGGGCGGGTTCGCGACCGGGAGCGCGCGGGCCGCGACGCGCATCGCGGCCTCGATGTCGCTGCGCCGGATCGTCCCGTTGGGCCCGGTGCCAACCAGCGTGGTGAGGTCGACGCCGAGGTCCCGGGCCAGCTTGCGCACGGGCGGCTTGGCCAGCACCGCGCCGACCGTCCGACCGTCCGCGGCCGCCCGCGTGAGCGCCGGTGACCGTGCTGGCTCGGAGGACCGTGCTGGCTCGGAGGACCGTGCTGGCTCGGAGGACCGTGCTGGCTCGGAGGACTGTGCCGGTTCGGAGGACTGGGCTGGCTCGGAGGACTGGGCCGGTGGTTGTGCCGCCGCGGGCGTGGGGGTGGGCTCGCCCGCCGGGACGGGCCGCCGCCGAGGGCTCCGTCGGCGTTGTTGATGCGTCCGCGGCCCATAGCCGACCAGAACCGGGGTGCGTTCGTCCTCGGCCGGGCCCCCGTCGGCACCGGCCTCCCCCTCGGGCGCGCCTGCCGTCGCGGCGGCGCCATCGCGGTCAGAGGTGCCATCCAGGTCAGAGGTGCCGTCGCCGTCCGCGGTGCGGACGGTCAGCAGCGGGGCGCCGACGGCGAGGGTGACACCCTCCTCGACGTGCCGTTCGACGAGGACGCCGGCGAAGGGGCTGGGGATCTCGACGACCGCCTTCGCGGTCTCCACCTCCACGAGCGGCTGGTTCACCGTGACGGCGTCACCGGCCTGCACGAGCCAGCGGACGATGTCCGCGTCGGTGAGTCCCTCACCGAGATCGGGAAGCCGGAACTGTCGCTGTGCCACGAGGATCCCCAGTTCAGAACGCGAAGGAGCGGTCGACGGCATCGAGGATGCGGTCGACGTCCGGCAGGTAGTGGTCCTCGATGCGGGCCGGCGGATACGGGGTGTCGAAACCGGTCACCCGCAGCACCGGGGCCTCCAGCGAGTAGAACGCCGCCTCGGTGACCCGGGCCGCGACCTCCGCGGAGACCGACACGTTCGACGGCGCCTCGTGCACGACCACCAGCCGTCCGGTGCGGCGCACCGACTCGAGCACCGGGCCCAGGTCCAGCGGCGACAGCGAACGCAGGTCGATGACCTCCAGTGACCGGTCGTCGTCCGCGGCGCTCACCTCGGCCGCGTCCAGACAGGTCCGCACGGTCGGGCCGTAGCCGACGAGCGTGGCATCGGTGCCGGCGCGCACGACGACACTGCGATGCAGCCCCACCGCCGCGCCCGCCGCGTCGACCGCGTCCACCGAACCCGTCACCAGGTCGGGGAGGGGACGCGGGTCGACCAGCGCCTTCTCCCAGTAGCGCCGCTTGGGCTCCAGGAAGATCACCGGATCGTCGGAGCGGATCGCCTGCTGGATCATGTGGTGCGCGTCGTGCGGGTTCGAGCAGGCGACCACCTTCAGTCCGGCGGTATGGCAGAAGTACGCTTCCGGTGACTCACTGTGATGTTCGACCGCACCGATGCCACCGCCGAACGGGATGCGGATCGTCACCGGCAGCCGGATGCGCCCCGCCGACCGGTAGTGCAGCTTCGCCAGCTGGCTGACGATCTGGTCGAACGCCGGGTAGACGAAACCGTCGAACTGGATCTCGCAGACCGGCCGGTAGCCGCGCATGGCCAGTCCGATCGCGGTCCCGACGATCGCAGACTCGGCCAGCGGGGTGTCGATGACCCGGGCCTCGCCGAACTCCCGTTGCAGACCGTCGGTCACCCGGAAGACCCCACCGAGCGTGCCGACGTCCTCACCCATCACGATGACCTTGGGGTCCGCCGCCATCGCCGCGTGCAGGCCGAGATTGAGCGCCTTGGCCAGCGTGATCGGAGCCGGTTGCGCGCTACCGCTCGCCGGTCCGGTCCGCGTCTCGCTGGTCCGCGTCTCGCCGGTCCGCGTCTCGCCGGTCCGCGTCTCGCCGGTCCGTGCCTCGCTGGTCCGCGTCTCGCTGGCCCGGGCCACTTCCTGGGTCGCCAGGCCGTTCGTCGCCGCGCCGTTCGTCGCCAACTCTCCTGTCACCACGTTGCCCCGCTCCCACGCCGCTCGCCCGCCACGACCGTTCCCTCCCTCGCCCCGACACCACTGCCATCCGCGCCAGCTCCGCCACCCGCGACGTCTCTGCCGTCCGCGCTGCCGGCGCGGGCCGCGACGAAGGCCGCGCGCTGCGCCGTCACCAGAGCATTGTCGGTGACCTGGACATGGTCGAACAGCATCGCCGGATCCGGGTCGGGCAACGCGCGACAACGTACGCGCAGGTCATGCGCCAACGCGTCGGCCTCCAACGCGAGGCGCTGCTCCCGCTGTTCGTCGAGGTGGCCGGCG
This sequence comes from Frankia sp. AgPm24, assembly GCF_023243055.1. Taxonomy (NCBI): domain Bacteria; kingdom Bacillati; phylum Actinomycetota; class Actinomycetes; order Frankiales; family Frankiaceae; genus Frankia; species Frankia sp. AgPm24. Next base: position 43,597 of record NZ_JALKFW010000215.1, read on the forward strand.
GCGACGAGGTGGGTGCGCAGCCGGTCCAGCGGGTCGAGTCGGCGCCATCGTTCGAGCTGCTCGCTGGCCTGGTAGCGGGTCGGATCGTCGGCGGTGGTGTGCGCGCCCATCCGGTAGGTGAGCGCCTCGACCAGCACCGGTCCGCGGCCGGCCCGCGCCGTCGCCAGGGCCCATCGGGTGACGGCGAGGCAGGCCAGCACGTCGTTGCCGTCCACCCGGACGCTGGGGAAACCGAAACCGGATGCCCGATGGAAGATCTTGGTGCGGCTCTGTCGCCGGGCCGGCTCGGAGATCGCCCACTGGTTGTTCTGGCAGAAGAACACCAGCGGCGCGCCGAACACACCCGCCCAGCCGAACGCCTCGTTGACATCGCCCTCGCTGGACGCCCCGTCGCCGAAGTAGACGATCGCCGCACCGGCGCTGTGATCGCGGGACATCCCCATCGCGTAGCCGGCGGCGTGCAGCGTCTGCGCGCCGACGACGATCGAGTACAGGGCGAACCCGTGCTCGTCGGGATCCCAGCCACCCAGGCTCGTCCCCCGGAAGATCCCCAGGATCGCGGCCGGGTCCACCCCGCGACACCAGGCCACGCCATGCTCGCGGTAGGACGGGAAGGCCATGTCGTGGGTGCCCAGCGCCCGCCCGGAGCCGACCTGGGCCGCCTCCTGCCCGCGCAGGCTCGCCCACAGGCCCAGCTCACCCTGACGCTGGAGGCTGGTCGCCTCCTCGTCGAACCGGCGGACCAGCACCATGTCCCGGTAGAAGCCGACCAGATCGGCCGGGGTGAGGTCGGCGACCAGCGCCGGCAGGTCCAGATCGACGGCGCTCGGCTCACCGATCTCGGGACGTGGATCGGACGCCGCGACGTCGACCGGCGGGTCATCCGCCGCGGGTGACATCGCCTCGGATGCCACAGTGATCCGTCGACCACCCGGGGTGAGTAGCTGCATGAGCTCCGTCACACTGAGCAACGATAGACCCTGCTGGCCGGCTGGCAACCCGATCGGCCCGTCCGCTCGGATCCGCGTGTCCGCAACGGGCCCGAGCCCCGGGAGGACCTGCCACGGGACGGGGAGCTCGGTACGGTGGCGCGGTGACGACTGCGCAGGACGCGACCCGCCCGTCGGCCCGCCGTGATCTCGGAAAGGTCGGGATCTGGAGCGGCCAGTTCGACTTCTCGCCGGCCGGTGTGGTCCGCGAGGCGATCACGGAGCTCGACGAACTCGGCTACCCCACCCTGTGGACGGGTGAGGTCAAGGGCCGCGAGGTGCTGGTCACCGCGAGCCTGGCGCTGGCCGCCACCAGCCAGATCACGATCGCCACCGGCATCGCCCAGATCCTGGCGCGCAACCCGCTGACGATGACCGCGGCCCAGCTGGCCCTCACCGAGGCCTTCCCCGACCGCTTCCTGCTGGGCCTGGGTGTCTCGCACGCGGAGCTGATGCACATCCGCGGTGCCGCCTACACCCGGCCGCTGTCCCAGATGGCCGCCTACCTCGACGAGATGGACCGGATGGCGGCCGAGCAGTACCGTGCCGTCCCCCCGGCAGCCGCCCCGCCGCGGGTGCTCGCCGCGCTCGGCCCGAAGATGCTCGGCCTCGCCCGCGACCGCGCCGACGGCGCCCACACCTACTTCGTCCCACCCGAGCACACCGCCGCGGCCCGCGCGATCCTCGGCCCCGACAAACTGCTCATCCCCGAGCAGGCGTTCGTGCTGCACACCGATCCGGGGCAGGCGCGCGAACTCGCCCGTCGGCACACCGGCTCCTACCTGCGGCTGCCGAACTACACCACGAACCTGCGTCGCTTCGGCTTCGACGACGACGACCTCGCCGGCACCGGCTCCGACCGGCTGGTCGACACGATCGTCGCCTGGGGCGACGCAGACGCCCTGCTCGGACGGATCAAGGAGCACCTCGACGCCGGCGCCGACCAGGTGGCCGTCCAGGTCCTCGACTTCGACCGCCGTGGGCTGCCCCGCCGCCAGTGGCGCGAGCTCGCCCCCGCCCTGCTCACCCCGTGATCCCGACCCGGGCCGCGCTGGTTCGGGCGGCGCTGGCTCGGGCCGCACCGGTTCGGGCGGCCGTGGCCGGGGCGGTCGGGCTGGTCATCATGCTGACGGCCTGCTCGCTGCCGTACGGCGACACCGACGATCCGGTGACGCCGACCCCGACCCCCGGCACCTCGGCCGGTGCCGCGGGCCAGGCGACGTCCACCCCCACGGCCGGCGCCACCCCGGTCGGCAACGGCCCACGCCGGCCGACCGGGACACCGGTCACGATCGCCTTCGGCGGGGACATCCACTTCGCCGGCTCGTCCGGCCAGCGTCTGGCCGCCGATCCGGCGACCGCGGTCGGCCCGATGTCGGCCACCCTGTCCGCCGCCGACCTCGCGATCGCGAACCTGGAGACCGCCGTCACCGACCGCGGCACCGCGGCGCCGAAGGAGTTCACCTTCCGCGCCCCCGCCACCGCCTTCGACGCCGTGCGCGCCGCCGGCATCGACGTCGTGAACATGGCCAACAACCACGGTATGGACTACGGCGAGGTCGGCCTGCGCGACTCGCTGGCGGCCGCCTCCGCCGCCCACTACCCGGTGATCGGCATCGGCCTGGACGACACCAGCGCCTTCACCCCGTACCGGACGACGATCAAAGGCCAGCGGATCACGGTCATCGGCGCCACCCAGGTCCTCGATGACCAGCTGGCCGCCGCCTGGACCGCAGGTCCCGGCAAACCCGGCCTCGCCTCGGCGAAACAGGTCGACAGGCTGGTCGCCGCCGTCCGCGCCGCCCGGGCGTCGACCGACACACTGATCGTGTTCCTGCACTGGGGTGTCGAGCAGCAGCAGTGCCCCGGTGACGCCCAACGCGCCCTCGAGCCGCTGCTGACCGCCGCCGGCGCCGACATCGTCGTCGGCAGCCACGCCCATGTGCTCCTCGGCGGCGGCTGGGCCAGCGACGGCGCCTACGTCGACTACGGCCTGGGGAACTTCGTCTTCTACGCCTCCGGTGGCGGCCGCAACACCGAATCCGGGGTGCTCCGGCTGACCGCGGCCGGTCGCGCCGTCACCGACGCCACCTGGGTACCCGCCCGCATCTCCGGCGGCGCCCCCCGTCCCCTCACCGGCACCGCCGCCACCCAGGCCCTCGCCAGCTGGAACGCCCTACGCCCCTGCACCGGCCTGTCCGCCAGCCCACCGTGACACCCAGCCCACCGTGACACCCAGCCCACCGTCCGCTCCGCGACCGCGCCTCGCCGCCCGCCCCATCGCGGGGGCGGCGTCAGGCGGAGGATTCGGCCGCCAGCGCGCAGCTGGCACAGGTGCCGTAGATCTCCACGGTGTGGGCGACGTCGACGAACCCCTCGGCCGCCGCGACCGCCTCCGTCCACTGTTCGATCTCAGGCCCGGCGATCTCCACCGTCCGACCGCAGGACCGGCAGACCAGGTGGTGATGGTGCGCCTCGGTGGCGCAGCGCCGGTAGACGGTCTCGCCGTCGTCGCGGCGCAGCATGTCGACCTCACCCCGGTCGACCAGCACCTGCAGATGGCGGTAGACGGTGGTCAGCCCCACCGCCGTCCCCTGCGCGCGCAGCCGGGCATGCAGATCCTGGGCGCTGGTGAAGGCATCGGTCTCGGCGAGCGCGGCGCAGACGGCGTCACCCTGACGGGTCGCCCGCACAGTGGTGCCTCGTCCGGGCGCCCCACGGCGGCGGGACGGCCCGCTACTGCCCTCTTCGGCGATGTGCACCGGCGCTCCCTCAGCCATTTTCCCCTATCTTCGTGCATGGATTGGCCAACTGTCGCGTTCCACCGGCCGATGTGGGGCATCGGCCCGCGCCGTGGCCGGGCAGCGACGTAGACCGTACAGAGTTCCGGTGAGTTCGAAGGCCTGGCTGGACGTCGTGCACCAGCCGTCCCGGCGCAGCTGGGCGAGCGCCGCCGGGGCGCCCCGGCGGTCGTAGGCAAGCACGAACACCAGCACCCCACCACCGGACGGAGGCCGCCGACCCCGCACCACGGCGGCCACATCCCCCGAGCCAAGGACCCCCGCCCGACTGGCAGCACCGCCCGCACCGCCCGCGCCGGTACCGCCGCCGATCGTGGTCAGAAAGATCGTCGCGGACCGCGGGACGCGCTGGGCGCGCGTTCCGCCGGTGTCATCGCTGAGTTCCATGCCGTACAGCCACCCGGCCCGTGCGAGCCGGCCACCGACGATCACCGTGTCGCCGGGCCGGTACTGCGCCCGAGCCGCGACGGTCACCGCCACCATCGCGTCGATCGGACGGACGGCCCCACGCTCACGCCACAACTGGCCGAGTCCCCCCGAGGCGCTCACCGGCGTCGCCACCACCCCGGCCAGGCACACGACGATCGCCGCGACCATGGCCGCGCGCACGGGCAGAGCCCGAGGGCCGATCCGGGCCGCGCCGTCATGCTGCCGGTCCAGGCTGTCGTGTCGGTCCAGGCTGTCGTGTCGGCCGGTGACGATCCGGCGGGCCGTGGCCAGCAGCTCGTCCGCACCGGCCGCGGCGACGATCACCAGCAGGGGGACGAGGAAGAGGTTCGTCCGGCAGGCACCGAACGGCCAGTACCGGGCGCCGCTGGCCGCCAGCACGAGCAACTCCGCACCGCCGAGCGCCTCCAGCAGCGTCGCGCCGCCCGGACGCCGCCACAGCACCCGCACCCCGACCAGGACGGCCGCCGTGGTCGCGGCGCCCAGCACCGTCGTCACCACGCGATGCCCCTCGACCAGGGAGTGCACCAGATTGGGGTCGTACCGGTCGATGCCGGGCGGGGTGCCACCGAGCGTCGCGAGCACCTGATCGGCGACGAAGCGCAGACCACCGACCACGCCACGTCCGGCCAGGAACTGGTCGTCCCAGAAGTGGCTCACCCGCTGCCCGGACTGGTGCCCGACGAAGAGTTTCACGTGGATCGCGGCGATGACCAGGGCGGGCGACGACCGCCAGGCGCCGCCGCGCTCCCGGCGGACGTCCCGGACGACCAGGGGCAGCAGCACGAACACCGCCGGCAGCGAGAGCAGCGTCAGCGCGCCGGCAAGCGTCCGGTTGCGCAGCCGGTGCCCGGACGCCGTCCACAGCGCCAGGACGGCGAGGGTGACGACCGCGTCCAGCACGTACGGCTTGAGCTGGGTGCCCGAGTCGACCACCGTGACACTGCCCGCGACCGCCACGGCGGCGCCGAGGGCCGCGACCACCCCGGTGAACCGGCGACTGGTCAGGTAGGTGCCCGCGGCCAGTACCGGCAGCCAGAGCGTCGCCCCGACCAGCCGCAGTGACCAGGCGTGCCAGCCCAGGACCTCCCCGGCGAGCCGAGTCAGCGCGATCGAGCCGAGCGAGGACGGTGCGTTCGCCACCTGGAGCTCTGACCAGAACGTGCCGGACGGCTCCCCCGCGAAGTGCGGCCGCCAGAGCTCGTCGTACCACAACGGTCGACCAATTCTGGTGTGCAGTGCGACGTCCACCCCGACCATGACGCCCGCCAGCACGAGCGCCAGCACGACGTCCCGTCGATGACGTTCAGCCGCGCGCACCGGCCGGCCGCGCCACGAGCCGTCGCTCCTGTCGGCCCTGGCGGCTCCCTCGGCCGCCTCGGGCCCCGTTCCACGGGATTCGTCCACAGGTTTTCCACAGAACACTCGATTCCTGTGGATGAAGCTGTGGATAACTCGGATGGCTCGTGGGCGGTGCGTCGCCGCCGAACCGCCTTCGAGGAGTGCTGCGCCCGGTGCCTCAGGTGACCGATCCGCGCCGGGAGATGACCGCGGCGAGTCCTGGCGCGGCAGGATCGTGGAGGCAGAAGCCGAGGTCGGGGGTGCGGCGGACAGCGAGGGCTTCGGCGCAGGGGAGCCGCCTTCGTTCACTCCCGGTTCACCTCCTGCTCGCTCCGCGACGGCCGTCGCACAGCGCGACGCGCAACGATCCGGGTGTTTCCGCCGGTCGTCGTGAATCCTGCCGGATCGCTCCCACGACACAGCGCTGCCCCCGACCCACGGTCACATCGCGTGACGGCATCCCGGGGTCCGACGGGCGTGCAGGGTGCACAGGGGCTGCCCCACGCCGACGGATCCTCGTCCGCGGCTGGTCGCGGGGCGTGGCGACGGCCGGGGGATGGTCAGCGCTGTTTGTAGTAGGCGAGGAAGCGGTCGATCCGGCCGACGGCGTCGGTGAGGTCGGCGACCGAGGGAAGGGTCACGATCCGGACGTGGTCGGGGCGCGGCCAGTTGAAGCCGGAGCCCTGCACCAGCAGGATGTTCTCCGCGGCCAGCAGGTCGAAGACGAACTGTTCGTCGTCGTCGATGGGGTAGACGTCCGGATCGAGGCGGGGGAAGGCGTAGAGGGCACCGCGCGGTGGCACGCAGGTCACCCCGGGGATGGCGCTCAGCAGCCGGATGACGGTGTCGCGCTGTTCACGCAGCCGCCCGCCGGGCAGCACGAGGTCGCCGGCTCCGCCGTCCTCCGTCAGCGCCGCGACCACGGCGTACTGGCCGGGGACGTTCGCGCACAGACGCATGTTCGCGAGGATGTTGAGGCCCTCGATGTACGAGGTGGCCCGCTCGCGTGGGCCGGACAGGACCATCCAGCCGGCGCGGAAGCCGGCGAGCCGGTAGGCCTTCGACAGGCCGTTGAAGGTCATGCACACGAGGTCGGGCGCCAGCGACGCGGTGGAGAGGTGCTCGACGTCGTCGTAGAGGATGCGGTCGTAGATCTCGTCGGAGAGCAGCATCAGCTCATGGCGGCGGGCGATCTCGATGATGCCCTCGAGCGTGGCCCGGTCGTAGACGGCACCGGTCGGGTTGTTCGGGTTGATCACCACGATGGCCCGGGTGCGCGGGGTGACCTTGCGGGCGATGTCGGCGAGGTCGGGCGCCCAGTCGGCGGACTCGTCGCACAGGTAGTGCACCGGCCGCCCACCACAGAGGCTGGCCACCGCCGTCCACAGGGGGTAGTCGGGCGCGGGCACGAGGACCTCGTCGCCGTTGTTGAGCAGCGCCTGCAACGACATCATGATCATCTCGGAGACGCCGTTGCCGAGGTACACGCTGTCCGGGCTGATCCCGCGGATGCCCTTGCGCAGGTGGTAGCGCACGACGGCCTCGCGCGCGGCGATCAGACCCTTGGAGTCGCTGTAGCCCTGGGCGTCCGCCAGGTGTGCCATGACGGCCTGGAGTACCTCCGGCGGTGCGGAGAAGCCGAACGGCGCGGGGTTGCCGATGTTCAGCTTGAGGATGCGCGCACCGGCCGCTTCCAACCGGGTCGCCTCGTCGAGGACCGGCCCGCGGACGTCGTAGCAGACGTCGGCGAGCTTGTCGGACTGGGAGAACTCCATCTACTAAGAGTAGGTGGGGCGTCCAACAGATTTCTCCTGGGCCGCCGGTCGCATCGCCGACTCACCCCTGGGGAGGGACCGCGCCACCAGGGAAACCGTGAAGAACGCCGCCACCGTCAGCACGATCGCCCCGCCCGCGGCCACGTTCCACTGCTCACTGACAGCAAGGCCGACCACCCCGGAGAGCACGCCGATCACCATCGCCACCGCGGTCATCGTCCCGGCGCCGGAGCACCACAGCCGGGCGGTGGCGGCCGGCCCGACGATCAGCGCCACCGCCATGATCGTGCCGACCGCCGGCAGCGACGTCACCACGGTCGCCTCGATCATCAGCAGCAGGACGAGATCCAGCGCCCGGACGGGGTAACCGGCGGCCGCGAGCGCACCCGGGTCGAACGCACCCAGCAGCAGCTCCTTGCGCAGCCCGGCGAGCAGCCCCAGGACGCACACCGTGGTCACCGCCGTGGCGACGATGTCGCTCGGGGAGACCGTGAGCACCGAGCCGACCAGAAACGCGGTCAGGTCACGGCTGAACCCGTTGCGGGTGGACATCAACGCGAGCCCCAGCGCGAAACCGCCGGCGAGCACGACCGCGGTGACGCTGCTCGTCTCCCGGCCGCGACCGGCCCCACGCGTCCCCGTCAGCACCGCGACGACCGCGACGACCAGCACACCGAACAGCCCCGCGCCGAGCACCAGCCCGATACCGAGCAGCGAGGCCAGCACCACCCCGGGGAAGGTCGCATGGGTCAGGGCCGTGGTGAGGAACGCCAGCCGCCGCAGCACCACCTGGACGCCCACCGCACCACACAGCACCCCGAGCAGCACGACCTCGAGCAACGCCCGCCGCACATAGCCGTCACCGAGCGAACCGAACAGCGTCATCGGGTCGCCGTCGCCGGCCGGGCCAGCGCGCGGTGGGCGACCCGGCCGAGCAGGGCCAGGGCGTAGCCGGCGACCAGCACCAGCACGATCGTCGCACCGGCGGACAGCCGCACCCCGTGGTCGATCGAGGCCGAGTAGCTGGCGGCCAGCCCCCACCAGGCGCCGAGCAGGCCAAGCCCCATCGCGACCGCGACGATGACGGGCAGCCGATCGGAGACCAGCCGGGCCGTCGCCGCGGGTACCACCAGCATGGCGATGACGAGCACCGTGCCGACCGCCTGCACGGCGGCGACCACCACCAGCGCGATCAGCATGTTCCCGACCAGGTCAAGCAGGGTGATCCGGTAGCCGGCGGCCCGGGCCCACTCGCGGTCGAACGCGCCGGCGAGCAGCGGGCGTCCGAGTGCGAGCAGGACCAGTACGGCGAGCACCGCCACCGCGGCGGTGACCAGGATGTCGGACCGGTCGATCGTCAGGATGTGGCCGAACAGGAACGCGGTGAGGTCGGCGGTGTAGGAGCGCTGCCGGGAGACCAGCACGACACCGAGGGCGAAGAACGAGGTCAGCAGCACGGCGAGGGTCGCGTCGTCGCTGACCCGGTCGGTCGAGGTGACCAGGGTGAACAGCCCGGCGGCGAGCACCGCGCAGACCAGCGCCCCGGGCACGATCCCGGACTGCCCGGACACCAGGAAACCGATCACCACACCGGGGAAGACCGTGTGGGTGATCGCGTCGGCCAGGAAGGCGAGGCGCCGTACCAGCACGTACACCCCGACCGCGCCGCACAGCGCACCGAGGATCAACCCCTCCACCAGCGCCCGAGCCATGTAGGGCGCGCCGAACGGCTCGATCAGCAGGTCGGTCATCACCGGGCCAGGATCAGGCCGTGATCGGCGAGTTCGAGGGCGGCGCCACCGTAGGCCTGGCGCAGCAGCGGCGGGGTGAGCACGTCGGCCGGCGGGCCGAAGGCGAACTGGCGCCGGTTGAGCAGGCAGACCCGATCGCAGGCCGACTGCGCGAGGGTCAGGTCATGTGTAGAGATGATCACTGCGGCGCCGCGGGCGGTCAGCTCCCGCACCGCGCCCAGCAGAGCCTCCTGGGAGACGACATCCACTCCGTTGAAGGGTTCGTCGAGCACCAGCACCGCCGGTTCGGACGCGATCGCCCGGGCCAGCAGCACCCGCTGGCGTTGCCCGCCCGAGAGCAGGCCGAACCGGTCGCGCGCGCGGTGCTCGAGGCCGACGGCGGCCAGCGCCGCCGCGGCGGCCGCCCGGTCGGCCCGGCCCGGCGGGCGCAGCCAGCCGATCCGCCGGTAGCGGCCCATCAGGACGACCTGGGCGACCGAGATCGGGAAGTTCGGGTCGAGCGTGTCCGCCTGGGGGACGTAGGCGACCTGGCGGCGGGCCTGCGCGGGCGGGCGGCCCAGCACGACGATCGAACCCGCCACGACCGGGACCAGGCCGAGCACGGCCTTGATCAGGCTGGACTTGCCGGCGCCGTTCGGCCCGACCAGCGCGACGATCTCACCGGGGCGCACCGTGCCGTTGACCTGCTCGACCGCCGGAAACCGATCGTAGGCGACGCTCGCGTGCGTGAAGACGATCGCGGCATCGTGGACCGGCGGTGGCATGCCGCTAATTGAAAACGGTTGTCGATGCCGGTGTCAAACGCGGCATACGCCAACACCACGGGTGTCGGACCTCGCGGCCCGCACCACCGGTGTCGAAGGATGGTCAGCCGGTCGCGTTCACCCGGCGTCGCGCCCGGCGCGTTCGAGCAGGCGGCGCAGCTCCCGGCCGAGCGAGCGTGGCTCACCGAGCGGCTCGTCGAACACGATCCGCACCGGATGCGCGCCGGTGGTGTCGACGCGCCACAGGTCCATGCCGTAACGGTCGAGGCCGCTGACGTACGCGCCGGCGATGTCCCCGCCGGGGGTGCGGCCGCCGCCGGCGAGCTGACACATCTGCTCGGCGTGGCGGGTGTTGAGATGATCGATCAGTTCGGGAGCGTACGCGTCGATGAGGTCCGGCTCGGCGAAGGCGTACGTCGCCAGGTCGATACGGCGACCCACCGCCCCGGTCGACCACCGTCGCACCCGCCCGGCCTGGTCGGCCGGCGGCAGGCACAGGACCACCTCGTCCACCGAGACGGCGAGCATCGCGAGCCCGTCGGCGACGGCGTCGATCGGGTCGACGGAGCGGCCCAGATCGGCGAGGCGACTCAGGATCTGGGCGGTGGTGCCGGGCACCACCCGCAACGTGCCGGTGAGGATCAGTCGCTCGCCGAAGTGCCCGGGCACATCCACCCAGCTGCGGCGCCCGCTCTGGGCCGCCTCGGCGATCCGCCCGTCGGCCCGGGCCATCAGCAGAGGCTCGCCGCCGTCGTCGATCATGCCCACCCAGCCGCGGGCCCGCTCGCAGGGCAGCGTGAGCAGTGCGGTGCGCCCGCTGGCGAGGACCGTGCGCGCCCGCTGGGCCAGTACGGTCATATCGTCGTCGCTGTTCACTGCGGTGACGGGGCCTGTCACGCCGATCGGGCTGTCCATGCTCACCAGACCGTCGACGCCGACGCCCTCGCCCACCGGGTCTTTCCCGCCCACTAGCGCCTCCATCACAACCCCCCGGCCATCAGGTTAGGCTTACTTAAGTCCTTGTTCGGCTGAGGGTCAAGTACCGCCGCGCCCCGTAGTGCCAGGGGTCGCGCGCATGTGGTCCCGCTGTCCGCGGTTCCCGGTCTGGGCCGACCGGAGTCCTCTCGGTGTCGCGCGGCTTCTAGGCTGTCCTGACGATGGATGTCTCGCCCTCGAGGAGGAGGTGCCGGTGATCTTCAGATTGGTCGGAGATGGTCGCCCGTACCCCGAGCACGGCCTTGGTCAGCGGGACTGGGCGGCCATACCCCCACGCCAGGTCCGGCTCGACCAGCTCGTCACGACGAAACGGGTGCTCGCGCTGGATGTCCTGCTGGACGAGGACTCGACCTTCTACGGCGACCTGTTCCCCCATGTGATCGAGTGGGGTGGGGCCCTCTACCTGGAGGACGGTCTGCACCGGGCCGTGCGGGCGGCGTTGCAGCAGCGCACGTCGATCCACGCCCGGGTGTACGTGCACACGGGTCCCCGGCTCGGCGACACGGCCCGGTCCTCGGTCGCCCGGTAGCCGCGAACGGCCGGTCCGCGGCGCCTCACGCCCCTCGCGGTGGTGTGAGGATGCTCACGTCACTGCGCCCGGTAGGAGACGTAGGCGTTGTCGCCGACCTTGGCGAACACGTAACGCGGGCAGCCGGATGACGGCTTGTAGGCCACGATCGGCCGCCACACGGGGGAGCGCATGACCATCTTCAGTCGTCCACCGGCCGTGGAGATCGCCGTGCCGGCGGTCACCTCCGGTCGATCCAGCCGCTCGTACCACCCACCGCAGTACCGGATCTCACCCGGCCGGGACGTCCAGGCCGGCGTGTGGAAAAACCACAGGAGGTAAGCCGTTCGCATCAGCAGGACGAGTACGGTAAGGATCAACAGCGACCGAATGGTGTTTCCCACTCGTCCGGGCGCGAGAATGGGGCTCACAGAAACGGCAGCCTACGGGTACCCCCGGGTTGTGTGACCATCCACCCTCACTGCGTCGCCGGTCAGCGGTCATCCGTGGTCGGAGCGTCAGTCTGGCCGCCACCCGGTGTCCGGGCAGTCCGGACGGTCAGCCGCGCAGATAGGCGAGGACGGCCAGGACCCGCCGATGGTCCGCGTTGCTCGGCTCCAGACCGAGTTTCGCGAAGACATTGGAGATGTGTTTCTCCACCGCCCCGCCGCTGACCACCAGATGCGTGGCGATGGCGGTGTTCGAACGCCCCTCGGCCATCAGCGTCAGCACCTCGCGTTCGCGCGGGGTGAGGGTGCGCAACGGGTCGTCGCGGCGGTTGCGCACGAGCAGCTGGGCGACGACCTCCGGATCCATGACGGTGCCACCGGCGGCCACCCGGCGCACCGCGTCGACGAACTCCCGCACGTCCGCGACCCGGTCCTTGAGCAGATAGCCGATGGCGCCGGCACCGTCGGCGAGCAGCTCGGCCGCGTACTGCCTCTCGACGTACTGGCTGAGCACCAGCACCGGCGAACCAGGCACCTCGCAGCGCGCGGTGATCGCCGCCCGCAGCCCCTCGTCCCGGTGGGACGGCGGCATCCGCACATCCACGACCGAGACGTCGGGTCGATGCTCCACCACCGCGGCGACCAGCCCGGGACCGTCGCCGACGGTCGCTACCACCTCGCATCCCGCGTCCGTGAGCAGCCGACGTAGACCTTCACGGAGCAGGACCGAATCCTCGGCGATGACAACTCGCACAGTCGGTGAGCGTACTGGGACGTCTGGCCGACACCGCGGGGTATGGCGGTCTGTCGGACCGGCATGGCAAGCTTGCTCCCTGTGGGGACGGGTTGGTCGGTGAACGGGGGCACGGCGCGCCTCGGTCGTGCCGCCGCGTTCGCCACCTCGTCGGTCAGCCTCGCCTGGGTCGCCCACGCGGTGGGCGGCGCCGGTCGTCCGGGCCTGGTCGTCACGGTCCTCGCCGTCGGGATACTCACCCGGCTCGCCTTCGGTCTCGCCGGTCGTGAGCGTGGGCTGCCGGCGTTGTCGTGCGGTGTCGCCGGTGCTCAGGTGGCACTGCACCTCGCGTTCGGGCTCGTGGCGCCGCACACCCACGCGGTCCAGCCCGCGCTGGGCGATCCGGCCACCGCGGCCGGGACGGCGGCGGCTGGCCTTGGCATGGCCGGGATGGACATGCCGGCGGCGGCGCACGCGGCCGGGCTGCCGGCGGCGCGGGCGGCCTGCCTCGGCCTGTTGAGCAGCCGGATGCTGCTCGCGCACGTGCTGGCGGCGCTGCTGGTCGCGGTCCTGCTGCGCCGCGCCGAGCGGGTGCTGTGGTGCGTCGGGAGCCTCGCGTCGGCGTCGCTGGCCCGCGGTCCGTTCGAGCGGATCGCCGGATGGTCGGTGGTGCTACTGGCCGGGGGAGTCCCGGCCCGCCCACCGGTCCTGCGCGCCGTCAGCCCCTGTCGGGCGCCCCGGGCGCACACCCGGCCGCTGGGGCGCGCCGCCCGCCGCCGTGGCCCGCCCCTGCCAGCCCTGCCGTAGGGGGCGAGAGCTTACCGGCGCCGGCCCGTCATGGCCGGCGCCGCACCCTGACCGCACCTGGCCGCGTCCAGTGGGGGCCGGCGTGTCACACCGGCATGTCCATCGGGTGGATGACGGCTGCGCGGGTGCGCTGTCCGGCCTTTCCCCTCCCTTCGGCGACGTCTCGGTCGCACCTTTTCCGGACTTCCGATCCCCGGGCACCGTCGTGTGCCGCGGGGACATTCGAGGGGTTTTCCATGCCTGCAGGTATTTTCCGGCCACGACGTCTCTCCCGGCTGGGTGTGCTGGCCGCGGTCGGCGCGGCCACGCTGGCCGTGGCGGTCACACCGGCCTCGGCGCACGTCTCCGTCGCGCCGGCGACGGCGGCTCCCGGCGCCTACACGACGCTGACGTTCAAGGTGCCCAACGAGCAGGACAGCGCCTCCACGACCAGCCTCGACGTCCAGTTCCCCAGCGAGGCTCCGATCGCCTCGGTCTCGGTGCAGCCGAAGGCCGGCTGGGACTACCGGATCACGAAGTCGAAGCCGGCGCGGCCGCTGCGCTCCGACGACGGCGCGGTCGACGAGGTGGTCAGCCGGATCACCTGGACCGTGGCGCAGGGCAGCCCCGGCATCCGGCCGGGGGAGTTCGACACGTTCAACGTGTCCGCCGGACCGCTGCCGACCACCGCCGGCCCGGTGGCGTTCAAGGCGTTGCAGACCTACTCCAACGGCGAGGTGGTGCGCTGGGTCCAGATCGCCGCGCCGGGCCAGCCCGAACCGGACCTCCCCGCCCCGACGATCACCATCACCGCCGCCTCGGCGCAGGGCACGGGCACGGCGGCGCCCGCCGACACCTCGAGCACCGGCGGCGACACACAGACCAGCACGGCGGCGGCCAGCGGTGGCGACAGTGACGACGGGACGGCCCGGGCGCTCGGCATCGCCGGTGTCGTGCTCGGGCTGATCGCCGTGGCACTGGCCGCGGTCTTCGCCGTCCGCACGTCACGGCGGCAGGCGTAGTCGTCCATGCGCAGGGTCGTGGTGGTGGTCATGGCGCTGGTCGCCCTGGCCACCACATCCATCGGCCTGGGCGTCGGAGTCGCCCCGGCGTCCGCCCATGCCCTGCTCACCGGCACCGATCCGCAGGGCGGCGCGGCGCTGTCCGCACCGCCCGCCCGGGTGACACTCTCCTTCAGCGAGTCGGTGCGGGTGGCGGGCGACTCGATCCGGGTCCTTGACCGGGCCGGTAACCGGGTTGATCTCGGCCATGCCCAGGGCGGCGCGAAGGCGTCCCAGGCGATGGTGGCGCTGCGCTCCGGGCTGCCGTCGGGTACCTACGTGGCGAGCTGGCGGGTGGTCTCCGCCGACAGCCATCCGGTGTCGGGCGCGTTCGCCTTCGGTGTCGGCGGCCCGCCGGACGCCGGCGCCGCGCGCGCCGAGGGCAGCACATCGGGCTCGGCCGCGGTCGGGTTCCTGTTCGGCGTGGCCCGGTTCGCCGGGTACATCGGCGTCGGTGTGCTGCTGGGCGGCTGCCTGTTCCTGCTGCTGCTGTGGCCGGCAGGGCTTCGGGCCGCCGCCAGCGGACGGTTGCTGGCCACGGCCTGGGGGCTGGCGGTCGCGGCGTCCGTCGGCCAGTTGCTGTTGCAGGGGCCGTACACGTCCGGTCGGGGGCTGGGTGCCCTCGCCGACTGGTCGAGGCTGTCGGCGACGCTGGACGAGCGTTTCGGCCATCTGCTGCTCATCCGGCTGCTCGCCCTGCTGCTGGCCGCGCCGCTGCTGCGTCAGGCGGCCCGGATGGGTCGGCCCGATCTGTGGCGACGCGGTGAACTGGCGGCGCTCGGCCTCGCGGTCGCGGTGAGTCTCGCCGCGATCGGGCACGGCGGTACCGGCGACCTGGTGGGTCTGTCGGTGGCGAGCCTCACGGTGCACGTCCTGGCGATGTCGGTCTGGCTCGGTGGGCTGGCCGTCATCGTGATCCTGCTGCGGACGGCCTCGGCGGCCGAGATCGGGGCGGTGCTGCCCCGGTGGTCCCGGCTCGCGATCGGTGCGGTCGTCGCGATCGTGCTCAGCGGACTCGTGCAGAGCTGGCGGGAGATCGGGTCGTTCGCGGCCATCGTCGACACCAGCTACGGCCGGCTGGTGCTCTACAAGGTCTGGTTCGTTCTGGGCATGCTGGGCGTCGCGGCCCTGGCCCAGCAGTGGGTGCGCCGCAACTACGGCTCCGCCCGGGCTCACCTCGCCGCGGCCGACGACGCCGGTCTCGGTACCGGCCAGGGCGACGGTGCGGCCCCGCGGGCCGACGGGCTGCCGGGGGCCGCGGCGCTGGCCGGGCTACGGCGGGGGGTCGTGGCCGAACTGGCGCTGGCCGCGGTGGTCCTCGGGCTCACGGCCAGCCTGGTCAACATGGTGCCGGCCCGGTCCAGCTACGCCCCGCCGTTCCACGGCAGCGCGTTCGCCGGGCCGATGACGGTGAAGGTGCGGATCGCCCCGACCCGGATCGGTCCGGAGTCCATCGACGTGTACGCCATCGCCGCGACCGGGAAACCGCAACGTCTGGTCGCCGCGCAGGCCCAGCTCTCGCTGCCGGCGAAGAACCTCGGACCGTTCACGGTGCCGTTGGACCTCGCCGAGACCGGGCACGCGCGCAGCGATGATCTTCAGGCTCCGCTGTCCGGTTCCTGGCAGCTGCGGCTGAGCCTGCGGCTCAACGACTTCGACGAGTACACGACCACCCTGGTCTACCGGGTGCGCTGACCTGGAACCTGATGCCGATCGCGGTGGGTCACACCGCGATCGGCGGCTGGACCCGGGCGGGGGAGGTCGGCGCCGCGGGAGTCGCCCCGGTGCCGGCGCCGCCCGTGCCCGACCCGGAGCCCGTCGACCCCGATCCGCCTGTGCCGCCGGACGACGGCGGTGCGGTGGTGGTCGCCGCGGCACCGCCGGAGCCGGTGCTGCCCGAGCCGGTGCTGCCCGAACCGGCGGGCGGGGTCGTCCCGGCAGCGGGTGTGCTCCCGGTGGTCGGGGTGCCCGGGGTCGGCGCGCCGGTGGTCGACCCGCCGCCGATGCCCGGGGTCGGGGGCTGGGTGCCGGTGCCGGTGGGGGTCGAGGTGCCGGGTGAGGGGGGCGCGCCGACGTCGCCGGGCGTCGTGGGGGTGGCTGGCGTCGGCCCGGTGGTGCCCGTCGGGGTGCCGCCGGCGGGGATTCCGACCGAGGTGGACGTCTTCGGCGTGGCCGTCGAGGTGGCCGTGCCGGGACTCGTGGTGGTGGGGGGACGAACCCCGTTCGACGTCGGCCCGGTCGGTGACGCCGGTGATGCCGGAGCCGAGCCGCCGGTATCACCGTTGCCCTGCGCGGAGACCGCGGGTGTGCGGCGGACGTCCCGCGCGACCGGCTCGATGACATGCGGCACCCGATGGCGTGCCGGGCCGGCCCCACTGGTGTAGGCGCCGGCGACCGTGGCCGCGGCGGTCGGCCTGTCACTGTCGGTGCGCCCGCCGGGTGCGGCGGGCGCGGCTGACGGCCGGGCGAAGGCCGGCGGCGTGGATGGGCTCACCACGGCGATCCGGCTCTCCGAGATGAGCTGCGGTTCGCTGGCGGGCCAGTTCATCGCCGCGGTGAGGCCGACGGCAGCGGCGGCCAGCACGGCGGCGGCTGCCATCGCGGGGCGGGTCCGCCACGGTGCGAGGGGTACGACGGTCGACGGGCCGGCGAACTCGGCGCCGTCCTCGTCCACCCGCATCAGCGGCAGGTCACGCTCCGGGGCCCGCTGCGCGGGTGGCCGTGCCGCCTCGATCGACGCCGGTTCGTACCGTGGGTGCGAGCCGGTCACCGCGGCGTCGCCGTCGGTCATGGCGGGGGTCTCGGCCGGTTCGTGACCGGCGGCCGGGGTGCTGTCCGCGGCCGGTGCGTGATGGTGGGCCGGTGTCACCATGGATCTACCGGCAGCCAGGAAGGCCGAGGCCTCGGCGGCCCGGCGGCTGGCCGCGGCCTCCGCGACGGTGGCCGCCCGGTCGAAGGTGCGGGCCAGGCCCACCCGCAGGCTCGCGGGGGCCGGCACGACCGCGCCGAGCAGCAACTCCTCCGGCGCGACCCCGTGCGGGACCGGGACACTGCGGGCCTGCGGGGAACCCGACCAGGCCAGGGCACTGCCGCGGGCCAGCTCGAGCAGCCAGGAGCGCAGCCGGGCCGGATCGCTCAGGGGGTTGAGTCGGGTGCGTGCGACCAGGGCGAAGGCTGTCCCGGCCGCGGCGCGGGCCACGGTCGGATCCCCCAGGATCAGCAGACACATGGAGAAGACATCGTCCGCGTAGAGATCGTAAAGGTCATCGAAGGCCAGTCGATCACCACTGCGGACACGGGCCACGAGGTCCGCGTCGTCGTCCATATTCTCGCGTCTCCCGGTGGACTAGCGGCGGGCCCGATCAGGGTGGACGACGCTCATGCTAGGAGGCAGCCCGCGGGAACAGGTGAACGTTGTGAGGATTTTGTTGTCGTCGATTCGACACCTGTTATCGCTTGACCACAAAAGGTGTCAGTGTTTTGGGATCTACGTGGCTTTTGTGCAACATGTGCACCCTGGGTGCGGGGGTGTGGCGACCAGCTATCCCGGGGAACTAGTCACAAGTGTGGCAAAAAAGTAGCCCATTGAGGAGATGGGTGATTTTACCTGACCGATCTGGCGCAGGTTGCTGTTCCGAACGGCATCGGCCATTCGTCACCCTGCGCCGAATCGCCCCACGATTAACCCGTCGTCGGTATGTCGGACGGCGAAGCGGGACGGACCGGGACGATCAGGACGTCGGTGGCTGCAGTGCCAGCTTCGCCGTGGTGGTCGCGGACTTGCCGTCCCGGGTGTACGTGACCTCGACGTCGTCCCCGATGCCATGCGAGCGCACGGCGGCGATCAGGGAGTCGACGTCGGGGATCGCCCGGTCACCGAGTTTGGTGATCACATCGCCGACGCGCAGGCCGGCGCTTTCCGCCGGACCGCCCGAGACCATTGTCCGAATCTGCGCGCCGGTACCGCTGGCCGCCGTCGACCGGGTGTTCTCGTCCGCGGTGGACGCGGCGACGCCGAGGTAGGGATGCTGCGCCCGACCCGCGGTGATGAGCTGGGTGGCGACCGATTCGGCGTAGTTACCGGGAATGGCGAAGCCGACGCCGATGTTGCCGGACTGCTGGGTACCCCCGAACGGGCTGCTCCCGCCGCCGACCGTCGCGATCGCGCTGTTCACGCCAATGATCTCGCCGCGGCTGTTCACCAGCGGACCGCCGGAGTTACCCGGGTTGATCGGGGCGTCGGTCTGGATCGCGTCCAGAACGGTGTTCTGCTGGTCGCGCACGGTCGAGTCGCCGGTGCGCACGGGACGGTGCACGGCGCTGACAATGCCGGAGGTCACCGTTCCGTTGAGACCGAGTGGGCTGCCGACCGCGACAACGAGTTCGCCGATGTTGAGCGAGTCGGAGTTACCGAAGGTAGCCGCGGTCAGCCCGGAGGCGTTGATCTTGATGATGGCGAGGTCGGAACTCGGGTCGGTGCCCACCACCTGGGCCGAGAAGGTGCGGCCGTCCTGGAGGGTGACCGTCAGGGTGCCACCGTCGGCCGCGCCCGACACGACATGGTTGTTCGTCAGGATGTGACCGTCCGCGCGGATGATCGTGCCGGAACCGGTACCGGACTCGCTGCTGGACTCCTCGGAGATCGTCACCACGCTCGGCAGGATCTTCTTCGCCGCCGCCGAGACGGTGTCCGACGCCGCGGGGGACGTGCCACCCTCGGTGGACGAACTGCGCTCCAGGCCGGCGGTGGTCACCACGGTGCTCCCACCGTCGTCGCCGGCCACCAGCGCCCCGACCGCCCCACCGACACCCGCCGATACCAGCGCGAGGGCGAGCCCCGCCGCCACCAGCCGGCGTCGGCGCAACGCCACCGTGCCACCCCGACCCTGCGGCCCCGACGGATCACCCATGGGGAGCTGCCCGGTCGGGGGATAGCCGCCACCCACCGGCGCCGCACCCCACTGACTGGTCCACGGCGCCCCGCCACCCGAACCGCCCGCCGGCGGCCCGTACAGCCCGCCGCCCGGCGCGCCCGGCCCGGCCGAGCCGCCCGGCGTCCCACCGGGAAGCGGAGCCGGCGGGCGAGAGCCGCCGGCTCCGGGGCTGGCGGGGCCGGCCGGTGATCCCCAGCCCCCCGTCGGCGGACCCGATGGGGGCGGGTAGGGAGCGCCGGGAGGTGGGGAGCTCTCCGCTGGGTGGTAGGGACCGGCCGGGTGCGGCTGTGCTGCCGGCGACCCGAACCCGTCAGCGGCGGGCGGGGCCCAGGGAGACGGCGAGTCGTGCCCGGCGCCGGACCCCTCCCGGCCGCCACCCGGCTGGGCTTCATCGGCGTTGTCGCTGAAGGGGGGACGCGGTGTCATGGTTGGCACTTTCCCTTGCGAGCCTGAGCGATACCTGAATGCCGACCAACGTTCGGGTTAGCGACCGTTCGCGGCGGGGCCGGCGGGCCCCGTCTCCGGACTGGTCGCGGAGTCAGGCGCCGCTGCGGCGTTCCGCCAGTAGATCACGGATTTCGGTCAGCAGCCGAGCCTCGTCCGTCAGGACGAGGTCCTCCTCCGGGGCCACCTGGCCACGAGCCCGACGCTCGGTGAGCGTCTTCAGTGGCAGGACGACGACGAAGTAGATCACGGCCGCCACCGACAGGAACGCGATGACGCTGTTGATGAACGCGCCGTAACGAAAGATGCTTCCGTTGATCTTGAAGGTCAGATCGGAGAAGTCCGGCTTGCCGAAGATCGCGGCTATCAGTGGCGTGAAGATGTTCGCCACCAGGGACGTGACCACCGCGGTGAACGCGGTGCCGACGACCACGGCGACGGCCAGGTCGACCACGTTCCCGCGCATCAGGAACTGTTTGAAGCCCTTCACTGTGCTCTCCCCCCAGGAGGTTGCTGCATTGTCCCTGCTTGCAGGGATGTCATGGGAGGATATCGACGCACGTTGGGGGGTATCCGGCGAGGTCCGCATGTCCCTGATGGGTTGTTGTCAACTAGGCGCGCGCAACGTCCTGGCAAATCCGTGGTACACCGGTGGGACGAACATATGCGTGCAGCGGCTCGGGATCGGAGGTCGTCTGGTGACGGACGGTGCGCGACGGGCCGGCTGGGAGGAGGATCAGCGCCCGCCTCCCCACCATCGCTCCAGTGGCGACGGCGCGCAGGGACGATCCCGTTCCCAGGGGCGGCCCGGCCAGTACGGCCCGACGGACGCGGGTCACGGCCCGGCCGACGCGGGCTACGGTCCTTCCCGGCCCGGCTATCCGGCTGATTCCGGTCAACCATCCCAGCCCGGCTATCCGCCGCGACCCGGTTATCCGGAGTCCGCCCGTGGCGCCGGCCCGGCTGGCGACGACGGTTACGGCCCGCCCGGCGCCCTGTACGGCCGCGGCCGCGGGCCCAACGGCTCCGGCAGCCCCGGGCCGGCCGCCTATCTGCCCGGCCCGGCCGCCGCGCCCGGATCCGCCGCTCCGGGGTCGCCCCCGCCCGGGTACGCGCCGGCGGGGCCACCCGCCTCGGTACCGTCCGCCCCGCCTGCGCCCGGCACGACGTCGATGCGTCGAGCCCTGGTTCCGCCCGTGGGTGGGCGGCACAGCGGAGCCACCGGCGGCCGCGGCGCCCCCCCGGCCGCCCGCGCCGCGGCGCGGGGGGGGGGGGGCCCCC